>JAHKLF010000099.1 GCA_029856615.1 Candidatus Njordarchaeota archaeon | reverse complement strand
GGATCAATTGAGCAATTAGAAAAACATGCGAAGGCGATAGGAGTGACAATAATAAAGCGATCATATAAGAGCGATCCAGCATCAGTTGCATATGATGCTATATCTCATGCGGTTGCTAAGAGAAAAGATGCCGTATTAATTGATACTGCGGGTAGATTAGGCACAAACATAAATTTAATGGAAGAAATGAGAAAAATTGCTAGGGTAGCAAATCCTGATATGAAAATTTTAGTAGTAGATGCATTAGCGGGAAATGACTTAGTTATTCAAGCGGAGCAATTTACAAAACATGTTGGGGTTGATGGGAATATATTGACTAAGGTAGATGCTGATGTAAAAGGTGGGGCTGCGCTTACGCTCACATATATCACAAGAGCACCAATAATTTATGTAGGTATTGGTCAAAAATATTATGATCTTGCTCCATTTAACCCTAAATGGTTCGTCAAAAATATCCTGGGTGAAAATAAATGGTAAAATTAAGCGATATTGCTAAATGGATGATCGATCATCCTTCTTCAATTAGAGAAATAATGAGTTTAGTAGCAGAATTTGAAAAGCATCCCGAGAAATGGCCTAGAAAATTAATATATTTAGCTGGGGGGTGGCCTCAAGATAAGCCCCCAGAAATATTAAGAGAGAAAATGAGAGAAGTAATCGAGAGGGATGATCTCTGGTTACGAGCGGCTAGGTATTCCCCAACACTAGGTTTCCCAGATATTCGTGAAGCGGTGGTGAATTATGAGAGAGAAATTTGGGGAAGAAGAATAAATGTTGATAACATAGTATTCGGCTTAGGTAGTACGGAGCAAATCGGGGCAATTTTCTTAGCTATACTGAATCCAAATGATGAAGTAATACTTACTTCTCCGGGTTACCTAAATTATGAGAGACAATTACAATTGGAAACGAAGCTTGGTGTCAAAATAAAATATTGGCGAATAATTTCGGAGGAAGGGATTTTTTCTCCTGACTTAGATGAATTTCAGAATGTCTTAACAGAGAATACAAAACTGGTCATCATTACAATACCTGGCAATCCAGATGGACAGATTTGGGAAGATGCCATCATTAATTCTCTATTAGATCTAGCTGAAGAAAGAGAATTTTATATCCTATTTGATGTAGCTTATAGAGCCTTTATTTTTGAGAAGGATGTGCCTAAATATTTCTCAAAACCAGTGGGAGAATATGACATCTGGAGTTGCACGTTAAGTAAAGAACTGAGAACGCCAGGATGGCGCGCATCCTATCTCATTCTGCCAGAGAATTTGGTAAGAGCATTAGATACTATCGAACAAGCCCGAACGTTAGCTCCTGTGAGTCTAATACAGATGGTACTTGCTAGTTTATTTAATGATACCAAAGCATTAACTAGCTTGCGTGAATTTTATAGGAAAGGAGCGCAAAAATATGCTAGAGCAGCTAAATATACGGTCGAGCTATTAGAGAAAATACCAGATATTAAGGTTTTAGAGCCAAGGGGAGGATTCTATGTCTTCTTCGACGTATCAAAATATGATAAGGATTCAAAGAAAATCTGGCTAGAGCTTATTCATCAATATCAAGTTGCTTTAGCCCCAGGAGTTGACTTTAATGGATTCGACGGCTGGTTAAGACTTTCATTTGCCCCTGTTGTAGAATCACCAAATGTTCTAGAAGAAGGTTTAGGAAGAATGCGTGAATACTTTGAGAAGAAGAAGTCGAGAGCATGAAATATCTTGAATCATCAGATTAATTACTTAAGTTCTCTTTTTTAATTTTTCAATGATAGACGTCAGAAGAATCGAGATAAGCTTATCCTTGCTAATTTTTTCAGTACTCACAATCAGAGCTGCAGCTCCTTTATGTCCTCCTCCACTACCACCAAGCTGCCTAGCTATTGTTGAGAAAATTTCCCCAAGATCAATATCTAAGCGACTTCGTCCACTCACTCTGTAATAAGTTTTTTTCTCTGATACAACTATTGTGAGATCTGCTCCAAGGGAAATTAAAGCAGATGCAACGGATGATTCATAAGAGCCTATTTCAGTAACTAATACAACTATATCATCAATGCGTATAATTTCAGCTCTTTGAGCTCCTTTTATTCGTGCTATTTTTTCGGGTAGACTTTTCTCGGGAATTCTTAAGATTCTCCACACTTTCTTGTAATCGCCCTTTTTAGATAGGATTCTCATTGCTTCGAATGTATGAGGAATTGCGTGATAGAAGAAATTTGTATCATAAAGTATTCCAGCTATTAATGCGTTTGTAATTAATGTATTATCAAATAAGTGCGCAAGATTAGCTTCGATGATCATATCGGTAATTATTTCACTAGTCGAGGGATATTCCAAAATTAAGGCGGCATTCAAATTATGAGGTCTGAATCCTCTATGATGATCTATTACATAGACCTTTTGCGCATTAACAATTATATTCTTAAGTTCTTCTGAGAGAATTCGTTTAATATCCGAAAAATCAATGAGTACGACATTGTAAGGTAATGACTGTCTAATTATTTGGCCAATTTGCTTAATATCACCCTGTAGATCAGGAAATTCCCCATGTGTGATGAATGATAAAAGTTCAGGGGGTAATTTAGTTAGATATACGTAAGCATTAATTTCTAGCGATCTTAAAAGTTCGCGTAACGCTAATGATGATGCATAAGCATCCATATCTGGTTGTTCGTGGGGTACTATAATGAATGGTCGTTCCTTTTCCTCTAATAGTCTTTTTAAAAAATAGCGAATTTCACTTAAATTTTTGTTCATTATAAAAACCTTTCAATTTTCTTTGAAACGTATTAAAGAAGAAATTGGAAATTTTAATTGCTATTTGGTCAACTGCTGAGACAAGGGGAGAGAGAGGACTAACTATCAAATTTAATACCAAGACAACTCTGATGTTTCCCGAATCTTCAAGGAAGACTTCAGCTTCTATTGGAGGAGCCATTAGTTTTGCTTTTAAGTCCTCAAATATGAACTGAAGGGTTTCTTCCTCTGTCTCCTCTAAAATCTGAGAGAGTTTTTCTATATCTGGAGGAAACTTATTTGGTATTCTAAATCTTTTTTCAAAAATGTATTCAGACATTCAGCCACCTGATCCTTTTACTCTCTCTGTTACATACCCTAATTGTTGTAATAATCTTTCTAATTCTTTTCTGCCGACGTCAATCTGTTTTTTAAGCATGTTAATTCTGCTATCTAGCATCGTGATCTCTTCCTCTAACTCTGTTTTAACCGAGTTGATGTCTTTCTTAATTAATATGTTGGCGCCTAAAAATTGGTATACTTCATTTTCTCCTCTCTCCTCTGCTTTCTTTAATTCCTCTAAGGCAATGGAGATTTCTTGTCTTCTGCGTTCGAGAATCTGAAGCTGATCCTCTAATGCTCTTAATTGCTGGGATAATAACTGAGCTCGTTGCAAGTTTTTTACTTTTTCTTCTTCACTCCCCATTTTATCGTCACCTCTAAACAGTTCAATATTCCAGCAAGCCATCTTAAATATGAATTAACTGCAGCTCTAGTTGATGTTAAATCATTTGCAACTATTTCAATTATTACCATTGAATCCTTGATCATAATTTGACTCCGTGACCTCTCGGTTGGAGGAGCTTTTGTTTCTGGTTTAAGAGCGTTGTATATTGGTTCTAAAACATTTTTATTAATTTGGATTTCCAAAGTTACTCGGATATCCATACATGATGCACCCTTAAGCGAATAAGTATATTGCTCTTGTGGTCGAGAATCTCGATTGTTGAAGGTGAAAATTTGGGATTATCAGCGAACTTTCTTAGCCAACTTTCTCGATACTCTTCGAGCTCTTTTACCAGTATATTGGAGAGTTTGTAATTTTCTGGCACATCTTCTATTTCCCAGCCTGAGAAAAAGTTACGTAAGAAGTCATATGTTTTCTCACAAGCTTTAGATGAGCATTTTTTTAGTAATCTTATATACTCATAATGACCACGGAAGGTGCGATTTATATGAACGCCTAATAGGAACATTCTCCCAAATAACTTGTAATACCCATTTTCAGTGATTTTTAAAAAAGTGAGAACGGAAGGATTCCCCATTCGTGTGTAGACGATGATTATTCCACCACATTCAGCTTCTTTTGCATTAAGTGCGATTTCATCTAAATTACTTGTGCCTCGTCTTATTATGAATGCACCAAGGACGCTCGAAAGAGCTTTTATGAATGTGTTCGTTAATGGGCTTTTTCGTCTTGATGTTGTGATCACAATTTTTGGTCTATAAACTGGAGAAAAGTCATTAGACATTTTTATCTCCTTTTTCTTCTTTTGTATCCTGGCATTTTTCTCCAGAAAACTTTAGTCTTTTCGCCAGTAATGATGAATATTGGAGTATCAGATTTGATTTCTGCTTTCGTATTACTCATTTTTATTCTCGCGAAGGGCGATGCAACCGGACCAAATGTCTCTATAACGACTCCTATTTGCTCAAGTTTATCATTGTATATTACAAGCCCAGGATGGAGATATTCTGATACTTTTGCAATTAATATATTCGGAGCCATCTTAGATACGTGTAATATTTTACCTACTTTCCTCAGTTTCCTCCTCATACTCAACGCTCTCAGCTTTTTCAATCGATACGAATAGAATCGACTTTGCATTGGAGGATAATTCCTCTATTTTGGGTAAATCAAGTCGATCAATCATACCAATTCTTTCAACTGGTTCATAAATATCAGCATAATCAGCAAAAATACTAAGAGCTGGAATTTGAGGCCGGTAAATTATATCCCCTGGTTCAGCGGTATGAAATCTTCTTGAAATTCTTGTCATAAGCGTAGGATCTAACCTAATGAATATTTCTACGTTATCTAGCACAATTGCTTCGCTCATAATTGGTAGTGAACCGCTAATAGCTCTTCCTCCTCCCGGAGCATCTCTAATGCTACCTCTAACTATTATCTTATTGTCAAACCGAAATATAACTCTACGCCAGAGATGACTACGTTCTTCGATACCGCCGCCTAATGCGCACATTTATAACTCCTCTTTAGGATTCATTAACCACATAAGCTAAGGATGTAAGAAAAGTACTTAAAACATTCCTTATCTGTGAGATATTGTCGTTTATGAAGTAGCTATATCCCCTCCATATTTATACTACTCTATAATGATCATAATAATTTCAAGATAGCGTAATTTAATCGGGAGTTACTGATATCTCTTATCTAAAGTTAAGTGGAGAAAAATAAAGATCGTGTCCTAAGATAAGACACGTCAACGAATTATACAGGAATGCCAGTGGTGAGAATGGTGGGCCCGGGCGGACTCGAACCGCCGACCTCCCGGTATCTATCACTTTAGGTCTTCAGCTTCGCCGGCGCAAGATGAGCCTCGCGCCTCGGGCGCGCTCCCTGAAGCTGCGCTACGGGCCCATTTAGTCGTTTAGTTTTTCCTGACTATCAATCTTGATTATTAGTTAGCAACTTATTTTTAAAGTTTTTGTCGCAAGGATCATATTGGATTTCAATATTTGTTGATTTTAGTACGCCTTTAATTTAATGAATTTAATATCTAATAACATCATTTTTCGATTAAGTGACTTTTTGATAAAAGAATATTCTTATCTCTAGGATGCATACCAGTTTCCATAATAGTTTCTTTTTAGTGCGCGATTATATTTAAAATATTTAAAAAAGTAAAGCTGTTAACTTTTTATTCCGAGTTAATCTATCTACTACAATACGTTCGATTTCGTGCAGTCTAAATCTTTCTTCAAAAAAATTAAGTAGGAGGAATTATGTGGAAATCTCCGAGATAGATATATATGAGCTTATTAGTGACAAAGCAGCAAAGATTATTAAGCAAATCATTGAAGAGACCGAAAAAGAGCTTAAGTCAGGCAAGCCGTATCATATCATAAGGAAGCGCTACCTACAGAGGCTACTTCATGGAACTAGAGGTTTACAGTTTATTATAAAGCAGCTCAAAAAACGCTACAGAGTAATCGAGGATGGTAGTTGGTATATTCTATATCCTCAGAATCCTAGAAAACAATAAACTTACTTACTAATCATTTCTATTTTTTTCTTAAGTTCAATTTCATGACGGAAGCGAATTATTATTTCTTCACTTGATAACATGATAGATCTAACATAATCGACTTTAGATTTTATTCCAGGAATTATTGCTCCGGGATATGCTAATTTAGATATCATGCCGTATATTTCCTTGATAACG
>JAHKLF010000098.1 GCA_029856615.1 Candidatus Njordarchaeota archaeon | reverse complement strand
TTATTAATTACCGCGTATACATCACGGAAAAGAATACCTAACGGGGATGGCTTCTCGAATACTACAAGCAGATAAAGATGTTTTGTTACTTCCACTATCAATATGCCACCATTTTCATAATCTATAACAATTCTCTTGAAATCCCTTAAAGCTAGATATTTTACGTAATGATTAACGACATTTCTTATAGCTGCCGTAGCTCCAGACAGTACAGCGGATGCCTCAATATTATCAAACGTTGATGTTACGGGTAGTCCTTCGTCAGTACACAGTACCATTCCAAGAACACTTTTATTTATTTTCTTGATACTATTCATTTCATCTCTTATCGTCTTTATTTTTTCTAAGGATAATTCCTGATGCATTAAATCATCCCCGCAATCCTTATACGAAGATAAAAATAAGATGAATGAACACAACACGTTTTCCAAAAGATTATACTATATCTATTATTTAAAAATTTTCATGATAAATTTTCATTTAATCATCCGTTTTTGTTTAATATTATCAATAAAGTAAATATGGTGATTCAGCATTTGGGGATTATTTTATAAATTTTTTAAAATGTTTGTGTAAGATCTAAAATCCATTCCCATATGAAGAGATTATACACCGTTTTATTTTGTTTTTTTTTTAAAAACTGGCAGTTATCTCATTCCCAAACTTTCCCCAATTACTCTACCCAAAAACCCTAAGATTCCTCCGACAACTGCCGCAAAAACTGCAATTATTGGTATTGTTAATAGCCCAAAGAGCCATAATGCTGGATACTCAAATATTAGGAAGAGATGCACTTCAAAGAGAAAAGCGAATATGTACCCTATTAAAACAGATGAAATGAAGATAGTTAAAAATCCTGCCCAAAACCAAGTATCATCATCGCTAAAAATTCCAGCTATTATTGGAGGTAAGAATGAGGAAATATATTCTATATATGGAATTCCTATTAGGAGTTCTAGGAATGCTAGAATGCAGAATGTTCCTAGCCCCATTAATAATCCTAATGCGAGACTTGGCCTGATTCGCATGTCTTCAGCCTCTTGCCATTTTTATATAAAATGATTATCCCTCCAATCGCTTAATCCCATATTGGAAAAATAGATATAACATATATTTTAATCATTCCGTTAGGATATGTTTTACAAGCACTTTACCCATTTTTATTACTTCTTCAAATGATGATGAAGGATATGCGAGGTGCCCACAAAGATAAACACTATCCAGATTCGTTCTGCCGATGCCATTTATGTGAAATTTTTTCTTTTCGAAGTCGAATTTGACACCTAATTTTAGGGGCAATTCATACCTTGGAACAAGAGAAGTTCCAATTATTACCGTATCACATGCAACTTGCTCTTTTTCATTATCTTTGAGATAAATTACATTATTTACGCGCTTATCTCCAGATATCCAGATTATTTTTGCATTAGTTATTATTTTAACACCCTTTTCAGCTAATATCTCAACTAAATTTTTATCACACGTCCGTACATCTTTCTCATTTTCTAGAATTGCTTTGATTTCGCCTCCTTTTTCGAGAAATTTAATTGCAGCTTCTAGAGTTATATCATGGGTCCCCTGAATAATAGCTACTTTCCCAATATTATCTCTATATTCATTGAGGAGACTCAAAGCTGTAAAAGCGGTAAATATCCCTGCAGGCCTATAGCCAGGTATAATAAGCTCCTCTCTGGTCATGAATCGAGCCCCCGTAGCTAAAATTACTTTTTGACTTTTTATCTTTACGACCCCCCGTGGACTTATTGCGACTACCCTATTATCTCGCTCGACATTAACCACTGTTGTTTCTTTCAGCACAATAACAGAACTCTCGCTTAATGCATTCAATTTTTGTGAAAGATAATCCCGTGCACTTACTTCTCCAGTCTCATCCTTTATCCTTCTTCTTTGAAGGTACTTCAGCATACCGCCCAACGAATCCTCATGCTCTATTACTACTATCCTGTCTACTCCACTGTCATGAAACTCTAATGCCGTTATAATCCCGGCAATTCCCCCTCCAATTATAGCAATATTAGAAGACATTTCTAACATTCACATCCCCCTCGCACAAAAATTTCTGATCCCTTCCCTTTTTTCGTGATATCTTTTAACTCCAAACTCAGTTCTCTCTTTATAATTCTGAGAATCTTAGGAAGACATCTTTCTCCGTGACAATCTCCCTTCATAGCATTTGTCCTAAATTTTATGGAGTCTAATGTCCGCGCTCCTCTCTTGATAGCCTCAACAATCTCAGCTTCACTAACCATTTCACATAGACAGATTATTCTACCATATTTTGGATCTTTTTTTATCAATTCATCAAGATTCTCGATTTTCATGCGTTT
The DNA here is from genome assembly GCA_029856615.1 of Candidatus Njordarchaeota archaeon. Classification (GTDB taxonomy): domain Archaea; phylum Asgardarchaeota; class Njordarchaeia; order Njordarchaeales; family Njordarchaeaceae; genus Njordarchaeum. Next base: position 3,880 of record JAHKLF010000098.1, on the reverse strand, counting down.
AACTCTTGTAATACCCTTCCTGGTTGGATTAAAATTATGTTTCGGTTTCAATTCTACTTCATCCTTAATAAGCTCAATTACCTTATCTGCAATAACTGGGGATGCTGTTAATCCAGGTGACTCTATTCCAAGAACTTGAATTAAGCCTCTTACTTTCGATTTCCTTATTATGAAATCTCCCTCAATGATCGCAGGTCTCACTCCAGCGAAAAAAGTATTAATCATCTTTAATGGATAATTTTTGAGGAGACGAGAAAACTTCTCAATTATTAGTGAAATATCTTCCTGCGTAACCGAGACGTCCTCTTTAGTTTCCACATCTGTGAGATTTGGTCCCCAAAGCGTTTTGCCGTTAATAGTAGGGATTATAGCTCCTCCCTTTGTTCGCGGATCTATTCTCAACGGCATTTCTGCAATTATATGTGATACCAAATTTCCAATTGATTCGCTGAATACTATCATGGCACCTTTCCCTGGATTCATTACTACTTCTTCAGCCCGTGCCTTCCTCGAAATTTCATCCGCGTATAACCCAGCCGTATTTATTACTACCTTGGTTCTTATAACTCCTCTGTCCGTTATCACCCCAACAATTCGATTATTCTCTACCTCAAAACCAGTTACCTTAGTGTTTAAAACGATCTTAACACCGTTTTTTGCGGCGTTTTCTGCCAAAGCGATCGTATATTCTACAGGATCCAAAATCCCAGCTGAAGGAACGAATAGCGCTGCCTTGGCCTTAGGGGTTATGTTTGGCTCCAGTTTTCTCAGGGTTTTTCTCCAAATCCATTGTACCTTTATCTTATGCTTCTTCAGAAATAGGTATGCAAAAATGAGACCAAAAAACTCTAAGAATGTTAGGGCTACAATTAATAACCCAACTCTCTTAAATGGAACATCCAATTCTTTTGAAATCTCATCAAATCTCTTATTTCCCTCAACGCACATCTTTCCTTTTAATTTCTTCATTTGAGGCACAAATGGATGAATGACACCAGCATTTCCCTTTGAGACACCGAAACCTACATCTGGTTCCTTTTCAATCAAAACGATTTCTAGATCGTATTTAGATAATGCTCGTGCTATTGCGCAACCTATCACTCCTCCTCCAATGATTACTACATCAGCTTTGGATGGTAATTCCTCAGAAAACATTGGACTCCCTAGTTAATAGTTTACTCGATACTTTGCTTCTTAAGCAAAATATAAGTATACTCTATATCATAATAAGCAATACTACTCCATGTGTAGAAAAATAGATTAAATCATCAGACACATTAGTTTTCTCTCGTCTGGATAATATTAGAATTCCTACTGAAGATTATTTCTCGCTTAAGTATACATTTTATTATTAATAAATTCATCAAATACTAGATGAGTTATTCCTTAACCGATAATTAATAAATGGGGAGAATTATGGTAGTTGTGGAAGTACCTAAGTATGAAGTGTTAGAAAAAGTTGAATTGAAGCCTAGAGAAACAGCACTAATAATCATTGACATGCAAAATGATTTTGCTCATCCAAATGGTAAGCTTTTTGTCCCAACAGCCAAGGATACAATTCCCGTTATAAGAAAATTACTGGAAAAAGCCCGAAAAAGTGGCGTTACTGTCATATACACTATGGATACCCATATGAAAGATGACCCAGAATTCTCTATTTGGGGCGAGCATACTGTGGAGGGTACCTGGGGGTGGGAGATTGTTGATGAACTTAAGCCCGAGGAAAATGACATAATAATTAGAAAAATGCGATATGATGGTTTCTTTGGAACTCCGTTAGATCATATCTTAAGGATACGAAACATCAAAAATCTAATAATAACGGGGACCGTAGCAAATATTTGTGTACTTCACACTGCTGGTACAGCAGCATTGTTAGGGTATAAAATTGTAGTACCTATTGATGCTATCTCCGCATTGAATGAATTCGACATGTATGCCAGTCTGAGACAGATTAGCTTCCTTTATAGAGGTATCCTCACACGCTCAGATGGTATTGTATTCCTTGAGTAAATGCAAAAATATCATCTTGATCACTACTCGGAATTTTTTACAATAAAAGAATAATGAAGGAAGATATCTATGCTTAAGAAGATCTTAGTCGCTAAACTCCAAGGATTGAGAGTAACTGGAAAAAACTTACATTATTACGGCAGCATAACGATTGATGCACAGCTTTTAGAGAAAGCCGGAATTTTACCTTATGAAGTAGTATTAGTGGCCAATATTTCAAATGGTGCACGATTTGAAACATATGTTATTCCAGGCAAGTTAGGAGAAGTAATATTAAATGGTGCTGCAGCGCGATTAGGCGAGATTGGAGATGAACTAATTGTGTTTTCTTTTGGTTATTTTTCGGTTGATGAGACAAAACAAATTAAACCAAAGATAATTTTAGTAAATTCGAGTAATAGGATAGAGAAAATCCTTTGATCTCCTCCCTCTTAAAATTTTTATATTAGACCCTCTTTGACAAGTTCATCCAGGATTTTACTAGCGACATAGCGTTTCGAACCACTCAGCTTTATGTTCTTGAAGTAATTATTTTTCTTATAAATTAATATGGCTTCCGTATTATCTGCTCCGAAAATTCCCTTACTTACATCGTTAGCTACAGCGGCATTTGCATATCCCTTCTTAAGATAACTAATTGTCTTTTTGCATAATTCTTCATCCGAAAGACCCCATTCCGCCTTAAATGCCAATATAAACATTTCAGGATTTAGTTCTCTCGCTCTCTTTATTATTTTTCCTGTTGGAATGAGTTTAATTATCCATTCACTGGTATCCGACTCTATCTTCGAATTGATCGTTTCAGTAGGCTTAAAATCGCTTACAGCTGCGGCATGTATTAGAATGTCACTCCCTTCTACACATTGTAAAATTTTCTCTTGCGCTTCATCAAATGTCTCAAAAGTGAAGACCTCTATATCTCGTGGAATTGTATATCCAGGATTAGCATGCTTAGCCATTACAAGCTTTACTGAAGCACCCCTTAACCAAGCTTCTAATGCCATAGCTACCCCCATTTTCCCACTGCTTGGATTTGATATGAATCTAATTTTATCTAAATAAATTCTAGTTCCACCAGCTGTAACAACGATCTTCTTCCTCCTCAGTGTTTTAGGCGTCACAACATTAAATACGTACTCTACAATTTCACCTATGTCGGGATATTTCGCCTTTCCCTCTGCAACAATTGGCTCAACAAATTTAATACCATGCATCCTAAGTTTTTTCACAGCTTCCTTCACTATCGGATTGTCCCATAAACTTAAATGCATGGCAGGAACTACAATAATGGGGATTCCCCTTCCAAATGCAGCTAGAGCTGTCGTTAGTAAAGCATTATCAGCAATACCTTGGGATAACTTCGTAATAGTATTAGCTGTCGCAGGGGCTATCAAAAACACTATATTTTCTGGATTCTCATCCGTCAATAAAATATGCTCTATGTCACCTGTGAGTTCAACTAATACTGGATTCCCGGTAGCCCATTTGAATAGTTCAGGAGATATTAATTCAGAAGCCTTAGGACTCATTATAACTTTGACATCGGCACCGTGTCGCATTAAATCCCTAGCTAAATCTATGCTCCTATATATAGCGGCACTAGAAGTTACGCCTAGGAGGATCGTTTTTCCTCCCAGTCGATTGGAATACTGACCCGTTATATCTTTGGATGGATGCGTCATGACGAACACAGTAATCAATGCTACTTTATAATATAGCGGAAATCGTTTTTATCAATATATGTTATGTATCGTATCTAGAATCTAAGATGAGAACTAGTATTACCTAATCGGGAGCTGAGAGACTTGATTCGTGTACCAGCTCATGTCACTGGCTTCTTTTATCCTATTATTAAGGATAATCC
>JAHKLF010000097.1 GCA_029856615.1 Candidatus Njordarchaeota archaeon | reverse complement strand
TCTTAATACTTGCTCTAATTTCTCATCAATTGTATTGCATATTTTAATAGCTTCGCTTAGATCGGATGGGGCTTCAACCTTTATTAGGATGATATCCTGAATTTTTTCAATATTCTTTTCTATGCGTTCAAGTTCCTTAATGACCTTAGTTAATTCTTCTATCACTTGGGATGAAAAATCCCCACTTTCAATTGCTTCCCGTAATTTTTTCCTTAAAGCAATAATATAGTTACTGTAAATTTCATCTGCTCCTGTAATTAAGTCATTGAGAGTAGCTAGGAAAACCATAATCCTAAAAACTCGCATAGGGCTCGTAATATCGACATTAATGGTTAGCATTAATCTGTCCGTTAAGTCTTTAATAATGTTTCTTAAAGTTGAAAGAAGCATGAGAATTACCAGGGAAATTCATTATTCTTCTAAAGAGTATGATTCGATATAAAAGCTTTCGTTTAACTGGTAATAATTCTTTATATTATAACATAAACATCATTTCATACGAGTCCCAATGTTCGACGGAGCGAGAAGGATGATCAAAAATAAAGAAGTTGTATCTTGGGCAAGAGAGGTTCTATATGATTTATTGACAATCCCTACTGACTCTGGAAACGAAGAAGCAGGCATTATGTATCTCTTAAACATATTGCGTGAATTGGGCTACACAGACATATATCTGCAAGCTGTTAGTAAGAATATGCGTAACCTAATTGTAAATCCAATCAAAAGTCCTACTCTAGTAATAGCGTCTCATATAGATACTATCCCAATACTAATTAAACCAGAGATAATTGATGATTATACTATAGTAGGTACTGGCGCATGCGATGCGAAGGGGAGCATTGTTTCTATATTATTAGCGTTAAGGGAGATTGAAGAATTACCAGAGAGAGTCTCGATTGTAATTTTATCTGATGAGGAAGAAGGTTGTAGTGGGTCAGTAAAATATGTTGAGGAATTTAAACCCAAGTATGCTATTGTAATGGAACCCACAGACTTAAATATAGCCACTAGTGGTTACGGAGGATTAGAAATGAATATTTCTTTATCTCTAGAGTATGCTCACCCAAATATTGATGCAGACGAACATGGTGGTGAATTAAAGAGGACTATAACAAGCTTTTTAGAAGACTTTACAAGGCTCCTATCAAGCATGAAGCTCACTTTTAGTATATTTCAAATTAAGGCGGTTTCTCCCGGATTTATAGTACCAAAAGAATGTGAAATAAAAGTTGAAATCCCTATACCCCCAGGAGTTAATCCTTTCAATGTTTATAAAGCTCTCATTAAAGCCTTTTCATCAGAGGACACAAAAATCGAGGCCACGGAAATCAGTTTCCCATTCAAAACAGAAGATACCATATTTATGAGGGAAATCCGAAGGGTCTACGTAAATACGTATGGGAAAAATCCACGGTTTACGAAATTTCCAGCTTGGACTGACGCTAATAATTTTGCATTAGCGGGCGTAAAACCTATAATTTTTGGACCAGGTACTCTCAATGATGCTCACTCAATGAGGGAGAAGATTTCCATTAAAGACATTGTGGATGCTGCTAAGTTCTTAATCGGTACAATAAAAGAGATAAAAATTGACTGATTATTAAAAATTGACTACGTATTTTTTAATAAATCATAATTAAAACTATTAATATTAAAAAAGGTTTGAGGAAGGGTAGTTAATTTTATATTCACAATAGATGGTTAGTAATACAACTCTTGCTCTACTGACAACAAATCTTCCATCGATACACAACAATGCTAGTCTTCAAAGGAAATGACTACGTGAGGGGGTATGTTCGTCAGAAGAGAAGGTATGATCATAACAGAGGATTCGCTTAAAGTGCTCTACAGAGTCTATTCTTCTTCTCCCGTTGCTCAGATAACGCTTGAGTACAAGAACAATAAACTATTCATAAATATAATTACGTACACTGAGATCGAGTATAATTCGTTTACAGATATATTAAGTATGATAAGAAAAGATTTTTCACGTTTAGTTATAGTAAAAAATTTGCCTAAAGAGCATTAATTTCAAAACTAGCGGAAAAGTATAAATAATGCTATTTAACGGGTTTTATTCTAATTTCGACATAATAATGAGCATGAAATCCTGGAAATAGCGTGGGGGGCACATGATAAGCTATATAATAATGGTGAAAGCTATTCCAGATGGTATCGTTTTCTACGTATTCAAAGATGATATCAACATGAATGAGAGGATTAGAGCCATTTTCAATGCGAATCTTCACGTATTCATTTTCTCTGAATTCAATAATTTTGATGTTATATGAATGTTTAGTGAGAGGGTCGCCAAGCCCAATTATAAACTCTAATTTCATTTTATCCTTAGTTATAGTTACATTATATTCTCCCGCCCATTCAAATCCACCTTTTGGCTCCCCAGAATCATTGACATACATTGAGCCCCGGAATAGGATTTTCTCCTCATATCTAAATATGTAAAAATAGCATACAAATGAAATTATACTTAATAAAATGATGGCAATTACCATATTTTTACGTTTCATTTGCAATCTCCCTCACGATGGCTGTTAAATTGACTCTATTGACAACTTTTACTTTCTTACCTACGGGAATTTTTCTACCATTAAGGGATCTAGCTTTCCATCTTTCTCCATGTATAAGAATAATTCCTTCACCATTTATTTCCTTTATTACTACCCCTTCTTTTCCAATTATATCAAACTCTTTTCTTTCTTCTCCAATAACTGGTACTATCAAAACATACTTGATGATCAAGAAGATTAGTAATCCCACTATAATGATTGTGGCTATTAAGAGAAAGAATTCGGGGAAAAATAGAAATGCTAGGCCAATGATTATTAATGCGATGGCTATATCATCAGCTGAAAGGATTAGAAATTTTTTGAGCTTGCTCAATTTTATCCCACAAAATATATAGTCTTAAAAACTATAATTACACAAATTCCATATATAATAAATGCGACCTTGGAGAAGGCATAATGGATCCGCTAGATTTTTTCCCATATAATCCGAGATCTGATCAGAAAAGGATCATAAGAGAAATTAACAAATTGGCTAGCGAAGGTAGTAGAATTCTTTTCGATGCGCCAACAGGATACGGTAAAACTCCTGTGGTATTATCAGCTTTATTACCAATAGCTATCAGTCTGAGAAAACCTATAATATGGATCGTTAGAACTGGTAATGAAACCGATAGGCCTATTGAGGAGCTAAAAGTCATACATGATAAATTGGGATTAAGGTTTCTTGGTTTATCAATAAGAGGAAAAAGAGATATGTGCTTAGAAGCTAGGAATCGAGGGATATCAGATCAAGAGGGTGTAAGTGTTTTATGCCGTAGAATTAGGGGAAAATGCCCTTATTATAGGAATCTTTTAAAATCGCATATTAAATTGAGTGTTCCATTAACGTTCTCGGAAATTCTAAAATATGGTGAGAGGAATAAGTTATGCCCATATTTTCTCCAGTTAAACCAAGCGTCTAATGCTATCTTAATATCAATGAGTTACAATTATTTGCTTTCTGAAAGAATTATGTGGAGTATTAGGTATTTCGTGAGATTGAAAGGGGCGTTTCTTGTAGTCGATGAAGCTCATAATCTTCAGAGTGCAGTATCAAGTGTAAACTCTGACAGAATAACAATCGGAACTGTTGATAGAGCGTTAAAAGAGCTGGAGAGATTCAAGGAGAAAAGAGCGAGAGCGCTAATGGAGAAGATTAAAAAAGTAAGGAAAACTTTAGAAATGGAAGCTCGTGCTTTAACGGGAGAAGATGATGTTTTTGACCCATTAATTATTATTGAAAAGGCAGAAATTTTCGATGACGATTTTGATTATGCTAAAAAACTAGTTTCGCAAATATATTCATTGCAACTAAGGGAGGGGAAATCTCCACGATCATCCCTAAGACACTTAATAACATTCTTTGAAGAGTCCATACAAAATCTTGATACAGAGGGTGTAGTCTTTCTGAAATATAAGGAGAAAGATAAATATGTATTTGAGCGATGGGATATGAGAGCAGCAGAAGCATTAAGGGATATCTGGAAGTTATTTAGTTCAATAATATTTATGTCTGGGACGCTAAAACCTTTCAATGCATTTGCGGATATTGTCGGAATTAATAAGCACAATGACATAGTTGCTTCTTTCCAAATTCCTAGAGAAAATGTTTTATCCTTAATTCTGAAGGGTATATCAACACGCGGAGAGGTGCTTTCATCAGAGATGAAACAAAAATACATTAAAGCTCTTTCCCAATTGATTGAAAATATTAATAAAAATACAGCGATATTTTTTGCAAGTTATAGAATAATGAATGACTTGATAGATTCTATCATAAAACTATGTGAAAAGATGAATAGAGGAATCTTTATAGAAAGAGAAGGCATGCGCGGGGACGAAGCTAGGAAGATTCTAAATGAGTTTAGAGTTTCTAAAGGCAGTATTTTATGTGCAACAATGATGGGACGCTTTGCAGAAGGTGCAGACTTCCCTGGAGAGGCTTTAGAAGCCATAATTTTGGTAGGTATTCCATTTGAGAGAATGACTGTCAGAACATCCCTTTATATAGATTATTATGAGAAATTGTATGGGACGGAGAAAGGTAGATTTTATGCTTATATATTACCAGCACTAAGACGAGCATCACAAGCCATGGGCAGAGCGTTAAGATCTCCAACTGATAAAGCCATAATTATAGCGGCTGATGAGAGATATTGGGAGAGGAGATATTTCAATTTACTTCCAGAGTATTTTAGATCGAATGCAAAATTAGTTAATCTCCCAGCTGCGTTAGACTTCATTCATGAGTTCTCATTAGAATGATAGTAGATTATTCTCAGCAATAAATTTTAATTTATTTTTAAAAAAATGTTTTTACACTAATTCATATCATGATAACTTCAATACCAATGCGAGGAGAAAGCCTTGGGAAAGAGTATCATAATATTTGGGCGAGATGGGAGGAGAATATTCTTAGATGCAGATACTAAAGAACTTAAAAGAAGATTATCAGAGGAGTTCATAAGAAAAATATGGAAAGCGGCATTAGAAGAGATAGGTGAAGAAATAACTGAGATGTATATTGATGACTTCTTAGTATACTTTATACGAAAAAATGAGTTTCTATTTTCTCTAATCTTTGATTCTCAATGGGCAGGTCAGAGGCTATTACTCGGTTATATCAAGAGTTTAATAGATCAGAAATTTAAGGAGTTTGATGAGAGATCTATAGTAAAGCTGGGAAGAGAGCTCTCTCATAGGTTTTTAAAACCAAGATTGCCAGATATAAGAAAGCTCCTAAACATTCTTAACAAAATAGTAGATGTCCTATCAAAAGAGGAAATAATAAAATATAGCATCGAACTTTATTCAAAGGACATCTCAAGAAGACTAGAATACTCTTCTTTATTCAAACCTTATAGAGTTGTTAATTTTAAAGACGGACTAAAGCGCGCTATTGCAGCTTCGTATTATGGCGATTTACTCGAAGCTTATAGGCTTCTCCTTGGTGCCTTGGAATTCAAAGCTGATAATATAGCAGCTTTATTTGCTGCATACATCGCTATGCAACTAAGACGCTTGCCTCCTCAGTATCCCGCTCCTCAGATTGATGCCGTTAAGAAAGTTATGAGTATGGTAAAGCCTAAGCGTCTTCATGAGAAGATTTTATTGGATTATATAAATACGCTTATTAAAGCCGAGAGATCTTATGAAGCATTTCTGAACATAAAGAAGTTTCTGAGAAGACATATTAACGAACTTTTCAAAGCGTTTAAAGAACTAGAAGATGTATACCACACTGACATACTAGCATACATTCTTACAACGGCGGATCCCACCGTATTATCTAGAGTTAAAATTGATTTCTTACATCAGTATCTCGGAAATAGATCCATGATATTAGGAGCTTATCTCAGATCGGCTTTATCTAGGTTAAGAAGCTTCTCGTTACTTACTGCACGAGAGTTATACATTAAGGATCTAAGCGGTTATTTGAGATTACTCAGATCAAAATATCTGAACGCAAGAGTTGATGTATTAAAAATCATAGACAGAGGAATCGAATATTATGATAGAGTGGCGCGAGAGACATTAATTACGTATGTAACAATGCTTGTAGAATATCTACGGGGCGTATATTTCTCGTTTAGCATAAGGGAGGTAAATTACGATGACGTAGAGAGCTTTATTAAAGAAGTACTAAGAGAAGCTATGGAGGGTTTAAAAATAGTCACCGATAAGCCCCCACCAATTCCGCTGGACGCGATATTTGAAGCAATTCAGCTTTTGGGCCTTATACTTCACTACGCAGAAACATTTTTGGATGCTACAATATTCGAAGAAATAAC
>JAHKLF010000096.1 GCA_029856615.1 Candidatus Njordarchaeota archaeon | reverse complement strand
CAAAAACCAGTACTCCTCTTTTATAGTGATCCATATTTACGTGAAACAAAAGCGAAAGTAATTGACTTAGAGGAGAACATTGTATGGTTAGATAAAACTATTTTCTTCCTAGAAAGCGGAGGTCAAGAATCTGATAGAGGATGGATTAACGATATTCGAATAGTAGATATACGGGAGGATTACGGACATGTATTAGAAAAGCAGCCAAACTTCAGGATCGGAGATCAAGTGGTCTTGAGATTAGATTGGGAGCGCAGATACAGGATTATGAGACTACATTCAGCTGCTCACTTGGTATTCTTCGCTGTAAAAGAAGTTATAGGCAATATAGAGGTGATAGGATCACATATATCTGCTGAGAAAGCCAGAATTGATTTAGCCTTCAATCAAAGCATATCGCCACTTCTTAAATCAATTGAGGATTTCGTTAACAAAATAATAGAATCTAATGAGGAAGTTATGATATATGAAAGTAAACCTGGATGGAGAATCTGGAAGTTAAGAAATTGGGAAGTCCCATGCGGGGGCACACATGTTAGAAAGACTGGCGAGATAGGGCTGGTTAAGTTGAAGAGGAGAAACATAGGTAAAGGTAAAGAAAGAATTGAAATTTATCTCATTCAACCGTAACACTCTTTGCCAGATTCCTAGGTTTATCGGGATCGCAGCCCCTCTTAACAGCTGTGCGGTAAGCAAGAAGTTGGAGAGGGATAATATAAACAAGAGGAGCTAGGATATTGGAATACCCAGTAGGCACATCGAAATAGAAATTGCTTAGTTTTTTTGTCTTATCATCACTCTTTTCACAAACCGATATTATATAACCTCCCCTACTTTTCATCTCTTCTATCGCAATGTGCATCTTATCATAAACGGCATCCTTCAATACAACCGCTATAATAGGAAATCCCGGTTCCACTAACGCGATCGGGCCATGCTTAGATTCCCCAGCTGGATATCCCTCAGCATGAAGATAAGCAATTTCCTTCATTTTGAGTGCACCCTCGAGGGCTATCGGAAGCCCTAATCCCCTCCCAAGATAATATGCATTGCCCTTTTTATGTATCATCTCTACTAACTGCTTCGCTGCTTCATCAGTTTCTCTGATTGTAGCTTCCATATCTTCAGGGACTCTATTTCTTAGTTTATCGAGTAAAAGTTCAACATCATAACCATGCTCTTTAGCCCATTCTAGGAGAATATAGTTTAATACAGCTACCTGAGAAGTGAATGTTTTCGTCGCAGCTACGCCGATTTCCGGTCCTGCTCCCATGATTATTACTTTATCTGCAAGCCTAGTTATTGCGCTTCCTACCACATTAGTTACCGCGAGAATTCTTGCTCCCTTATCTTTACCATGTCTAAGAGCTTTTAATGTATCTGCAGTTTCTCCAGATTGGGATACCCCTATAATAACATCATCTTCGTCGATAAAAGAACCTACCTCTTCTATGAATTCTGAAGCAATTATTGCTCTGCTCTTAAATCCATACACTGAGAAAGCATATTGACCATGAAGAGAAGCATAGAATGACGTTCCAGCTGCAACTAAATAGATATCATTCGCATTCTCAAGTATCTCAAGAACTCCCTGCATTTGTTTTTCTGTCATCATTACGGTTCTTTTTACCCCTACTGGTTGCTCATAGATCTCTTTCAGCATGAAATGATCAAATCCTCCCTTTTCAGCCATCTCTTTAGTCCATTCTACAGTAATTACGTCGCGATTTACAATAGTATTATCAAATATGTTCTTTATTATAACACCTTCCTTCGATACAAATCCTATGTCACCATCATGCAATATAATTACTTTTCTAGTCCATTCTAAGAAAGCGGGTATATCACTCGCTATGTAATACTCACACTCGCCGATTCCAATTACTAATGGCGAAAAAAATCTTGCGAAGAAAATTTTTGAAGGATCTTTTAAAGTGATAACCGCTAATGCATATGCGCCTTTTAATTGTTTTATGCTTTCTTCGAATGCGTTAAAGAAATTATCATGATGTTTTAAATTCTCCTCTATTAAGTGTGGAATTACCTCGGTATCTGTTTCCGTAGTAAAAATATGACCCTTAGCTTCAAGTTCCTTTCGTAATTCAATGTAATTTTCTATTATACCATTATGCACAACAGCAATACAGCGAGAGCAATCAACATGAGGATGAGCATTTCTCTTAGATACTGCCCCATGAGTAGCCCAGCGAGTGTGACCAATACCAATAAATCCCTTCATCTCACTGAATCTCAATTTGATTTCTAGATCCGCTATTTTGCCCTTATCTTTACGGACATCAATGATGCCATCAGGCGTAATCATAGCTAGCCCCGCACTATCGTACCCCCGGTACTCTAGATTCTTAATCATCTTCAGAACTTTCGGAGCGACGTTTAAGCCTAAGAGCGATAAACAGGCTCCTATTCCGCACAATTTTATCCCAGTGTTTCAAAATTCTTAAAGATAAATGAATAATTTTCCTCTTAATTTACCTAATGATATCTATTTAAGTTTTTTATTTAATTTCCATACCGCGAAAACGAAAAAGCAATATACTCGTAAGGTACTACGTATTACAATAATGGAATTATCACTCTTACTATCCGGGGATTAGCCAAATGACAAAGGACTGGATGGCAATATATTCGGAATTAAAAGACTTTTTAAACACTAAAGACCCAAAGCGTACATTCAATTTTCGAGGGATTGACGCCGAAAAATTCGCGAAGCTTCGAGACGATCTTAGAGAGCAATTTGTTGAGTTTATCATTGGATCGGAAATACAAATTGCCAATGAATGGGTAAACACTCTTAAACAAGCGTTTCGTGAAGTAGAAAAAACATTAGGTATGCGAGGAGAATTATTACCAAAAGAATTCAAGAGCTTCATCGAAGAGCCTAAGAGACATCTAATGAAAAAAATTGTTTTTTATCTCTACGATTTGCTGAGAGATAAAATTAGCTTGGATGAATTCATTAAAACTGCGGGGTCCGCTGTTAGGACATCATTAAAAACGAATTTACGGTCAATATATCAAAGTTGGGTTTACGTCACCCTCTTAAGTCTGCTCGGTGAAAAAGGCGGCAGTGTAATATACCCAGAATTGAGATATATCATTTTAGGCAGATCAGGACGCCAAAAAACGGGATGGATACCCCCAAATTTAGTTTTATACTTCAGCAGTAAGGGTTGTCTAAGTTTCTTCTTAGAAGCTCCCAGGCCTATTGGATGGGAAGACTCAACTGATTTGCGAAAGATTTGGACGTTATACACAGCCTTAAGACCTGATATTTTAGTGTATGGTGGAAGGATTCTTAATATTGTTCAGTTGAATTCTAATCCACCGATTAAAAGACCCCATGTGATAATCGAATGTAAAGAACTAGAAGATTGGTATAAACGTGGAAGAGAAGTAAGGGGTCCCTTCGCCAAGCCATTATCTGTAGAAGAGTGGCGAAGTAAATGGATTACTGGCCTCTGGGATGGATTAGCTGACATACTTGGGGTTACAAGAAGCGACGTAGTAAAAGAGGTAAAGAAACGAAAAGCTCTAAGATTAAAAGATATTCAGATAGTCACTCTTTATTATACCTTGTATAAGCCGGATTCAATGTATTTAGTATCAAGAGCACGCGTACCAAAGGAAGTAAAAGCGTATTTACGTGCACGTGGATTAAAAGTGTACGATGATGTCGGGTTTAATAAGAATAAATTAAGAAGCCTCGCCAATGAATTATATAAAATTGCTAAAAGAAGCAAGGAAGATTACGAATTATTGGAAATTGATAGTGGAGCTATAGAGCTAGTGAATGAACTCGAAACAACGCTTTCTCGCCACGGCATAAAACTTTCAAGAAGGCGTATAATCAAGAAGATCCTAGAGTTTGCGTTAAAAAATAAGGATAAGTTAATTATGGATATTCTTAATGAGATGTACTCAAAAAATATTTAGAGTGCACGATTCTAACCGCTACGCTTTATATTTTTTCCCAGTAATGCTAATGCGAAAAAGATCAACAAAAAACCTATACCAAATAGCAGAATAAGGAGACCTCCTGTAATTGTTATAATGCTTATACCTCTCAGCCTTAATCGAGGAGCATAATCTCTTATAAGCCATAATTTTATTCCAAGCATGATAAAACCGACCATCCCAAATATGAAAAATGCTTTCTGCGAAACATCAACGGGTAGAATCAATGATCTCGTTACTTCTAATCCAATAGTTTCATTTCCAGAAATGATATTGATCATAAGTATATATGAGAAATATACTCCAGTCAATCCAGAAAGGATTAGGGAAAGACCGCAAAGAAATATTAATGACCCGTAGGTTGCAAATCCGTGCTCCTCAAGAACCCATTTAAGAGAATATATAGCTTTGCCGAGGAATACAATTGCAGCACCGCAAATAACCCCTAATCCATAGGTAATTATAGCAAGTTGTAATAACGATACGTATTCCTGATATACCTCATAGCCTAATATATATTTCATGATAAGCTCGCTCATTGTATAATTCACGTAAAAGGATAGAAAAATATATGGGGCGATTAAGGTTAAGGATATCACGCTTGCTCGCTGTAGTTTTTTTCCTATATCAAAAATGGAGAAGAGCTCCGTAACACTATGACTTGAATACTTTATATTTCCCACCCCTCTATAGATGTTTCTAAGTAAGAGAACTCTTCCTCGTTGATTATTTTGGTAACCAAAAAGTCCATTAGCTCTCCAAATTCTAAAAGTTTATCGGTAAAATCTTCCTTTAGTTCTGACGAGTCACTAATCACTCCTTCAAGAGATAATAATACATCATCTCTAATAAGTGTCCATAACAAGGAGATAGCTATCAAAGCTTTAATAAGCAGTTTAAAATGAAGTAAAGCATTCAAATTTTTACTTTCCATATACTCTCCCCCATCTTTACTAAAAAAAATGTATTCACACATGTATATAAGGAATCATAAGATTATAGGAAAAATCAGTTCCCTTAGAACTAGATTAAAAATTGACAGAAAAGAAAGAAAGAAAGCACTAAAAATAATGTTGTACGTTAAAATGTTAATAAAAACTGTGAAATATCATTTGTTATCCACGTCGAAATCAATCACTCACTCATGCTTCGCTCTCACCAGCTGCTTCTTCAGCTGATGTCTTTGGCGTCTCCTCCTTCGCCTCCTCTTCTTTAGTCTCCTCAGCGGTTACTTCCTCCTTTGTCTCTTCCTCTTTTTCTAATTCTTCAAGTTGTTTTTCAATTTCCTCTATGTTTATTTCTTCTGGACTTGGTGTTTGAATTAACGCCCAACCAATCCATGCGAATATCGCTCCGCCTACAAGAATTAGTAATAGGATTGGTAAAAAGATTAGCCAGTATAATGGTGGAACTGGTATAAACCATATGTTTCCCCATGCTGTCAAATCTGCTTTGCCTAGAAATGGGGCTAAGACCCCCCAGAGAATATATAAGGCCATAATTATTATTGATCCTACAATAAATGAAGCCCCAAGGATTTTCTCCGTGTTCATGTCTTGCGCCACCACATAACAATCTAATAGAATCGTGAGTTTTGAGAAAATTAAAACGAATAATAATATTTATCTTTTATGCTAAGCCAATACCTCATTGATTACCTCTACGGAAGCCTTCTGAATTGATCGCAAAGCCGCTTCACAGACTTTTAAAGCTATCACACCATCCCGACCAGTAACAAAGGGTTTTTCTTTTCCTGTAATAGATAAAACAAAGTTTTTATCTTCTTTATACAGAGGCTCAAAATAATTTATATTAGGGATTTCTTTTCCTTCTTCTCGGAGTATCTCTACGGTATGGTTAATATAATCAATTATTAATACAGCATTTTCGCCAGTTACTTCCATTCGTCGTATCTTATATGGCGTAACCCAATTTACCTCGATCATTGCCGATAAAATGCCAGAAAATTCATCTTTATATTTGATGAAAATTGATGCGTAATCTTCATAATCATGCTTTAACATACCGCCTTGAGCCAAGACACAAACGGGTTCTACATTAAATATGTATCTAATAAGATCGATATCATGTATAGCTAGATCTCTGATCACTCCAACATCCATTGGTCTATTAGGCCAATAACTAGTCCGTTTAGCAAGAACAGAAAGAGGCTTTCCCAATTTATTTTCCTCATAATATTTCTTGACAAATAGTGTAGCGGGACTATATCTTAACAGAAAGCCCGTCATAAGAATTCTATCTTGCTCCTTTGCTATTCTTACTAATTCCATGGCTTCTCTTACAGTTTCAGTCATGGGTTTCTCAACCAATACGTGTTTCCCAGCATTTAGAGCTTGCTTTGCTTGCTCAAAGTGCAGTTTAGTTGGCGTTGCTAACACTATCCCATCGAT
>JAHKLF010000095.1 GCA_029856615.1 Candidatus Njordarchaeota archaeon | reverse complement strand
GAGCTTCTATCAGAAAGTTATGCTAGAGAACTTGTTAGAAGGATTCAAGAAATGAGAAAACAGCTTGATCTAGATATTGAGGAGAACATAAAAGTGTACTTAGATTTGCCTGAGGAGATGCGAAAAGCTATCGAGCCTATGCTTGAATACATTAGAACAGAGACTCGAGCTATTGAGCTATACTTTGAGGAGCCCAAAGGTTATGTAAAAGAGTGGAATATCAATGGTCTACGTGTCATAATTGGTATAGAGAGATTAGCTCAAGGTAATTAAGGGAGTTAAGATTTTTTCTACAATCTTTTTTATTTCCCTTAAGAAGAGAACTCCTTTTTCTGGATCAGTACCCCTATATCGGATTGTCACTCGTAGTCTTCCTCCTCTTTCTAGTTTATCTGGACCAATAATTGGAGAAATGTTAGTAACTATCCATTCGTGTGGTGCTCTTGGAATACCCCATGAAAATCCAACTAAGAACGGTTTTACATCATTTCTGGTTAGGCTTTTCTTTAATTTGTTTACGGCATCTTTATTTATTATCCTACTTATTATTTTTGTAGGGTCTTTGTTCAGAATTATAGTCAATATGTAGTCTCCGACGATGTCTACAATTGTATGCCTTATCAAATCTCCTAGAATACTTTCGTAAACATCGTACGCTAAACCTACTAAGTCGATTCCGCTTTCATAATCCCATGCATCGACAACAAAACCCTTAACGGACACTACTATTAAATCCCGAAGCTTTTTAGGTTCTCTTAGCAAATATTCTTTCAGCGGTCCCGTTGGAGTGGGAACAATTCTTTCATCAGCGACAAATCCTTGAGAGATAAGTTGCATTCTAAATTTATCTGCATCTAGATCCTTTCCCATTCGAATTAAGTTCTTGTAGATCATGTGGAAATTCTCGATTTCGAATTTCAAGGAATTCTCCTCCCGTTAATACCTAAAAGAATGTGAGTTAATTACTAGGTTTAAAATTGATCTTCATAAAAGAACGATAATATCGCGATCATCAATTTGCTGTTTCGGCGGATATACTTAAAGTATCTCCTGCATGCAGTTCTTGGAATTTTTCTGGTGTTTCGTGCAAGATTTTTGATATAATTTTAATACCAGAGCAATGCATGGGCGCAATGATTTTGGGATTAAATGTTTTTAAATCACTCCACGTTTTGTCAATTCTATCTATATTAGCATCGAATAAATGCAGGCCCCCGATTACGAATTTTATTTCGCGTTTATTAGTCAGTTTTATAGCATGATTAATAATGTTAATTATACCGCTATGTCCGCATCCCGTTATTATTCCTAAACTTCCGTCACTCATTTCAATTAATAATGCTTGATCGTCCCAGAGAGCATCATTTTCTATTTCTCCGCCGCGGACTGTAAGGAATCCACTAGGCCTCTCATAGTCCGTGATTCGAGGTATCTGACCGGTAACAGTTATCCCTGGAGCGATCCTCACGGGGTCTCTAGAAAGTAATAATATTCCCTTATTTCTAATCTGATTAATTGAGAAAGGAATTCCACAGTATGATAACTTGCTATTCTCATAATAGAATTTTGGTAAGAGCGCATCGGGATGCATTATAATGGGTATTCTTTTACCAATCAGTTCTAATGCCTTTAGGAGACCTCCAACGTGATCATCATGACCATGACTTATAATAATAGCGCTTGTTTCCTCTAAGTTTATCTTCATTTCCGCTACATTATGCTCAAAGGTTTTAGGATTCATACCCGTGTCGAATAGCACTTTAATTATATTATCATTAGTCAATTGTGATTCAATGAGGATTGAAAGTCCAAAATCCCCGTAAATATTAGGTTTAAAGGTCGTGTTTTCACATATGATCGAGAGTTTGATCTCTCGAACAAGAATTGGCAGAATAATCACCAGATTTGTTTTATAAAAGAACTCCCTTATGCACATATTAAACTTTTTAGATATGAATTTAGGGAGTTGATGATAGGGTACTAGTCAAAATAGTATATAGTGCGCGGTGGTAATAATGGTTAAAGAAGAAAGGTCAGCGGGCGCGGTCATATATAGAAAGGAGGATAATCAAGTATATTTCCTAGTTCTTTGGTATCCAGCGGGACACTGGGATTTTCCCAAAGGTAATATAGAGCCAGGAGAATCGGATATCCAAACAGTTAGAAGAGAAGTATATGAGGAAACGGGTATAACGGATTTAGAGTTTGTTTTTGGTTTTCGAGAGAAAATAGAATACTATTACCGTCGAGGGGGAGAAACTGTCCATAAGGAAGTGGTATTCTACTTGGCCAAAACTAGGCAAAAAGAAGTCCGGTTATCTTATGAGCATAAAGGTTATGCTTGGTTAACTTTTGAAGAGGCGTATAAGAGAGTAACGTATAAGAACTCAAAGGAGGTGCTTCGAAAAGCATATAATTATCTAAAGAAATTAGGTGAAATATAAAAATAATTCCAAGTATCTATACATATCATAAAATGTATATATGATATCTATGTATATTAATAAGGATAAAGATTTTAATAAGCTCAATGCAAGAAGGTGGTGTGTAATTTGAAGATTCCCGGTATTAGAGACTATGTTATTGAAAAGCTTCACTATATCCTATATCCTAAAACGATTGCTGTCATTGGAGCAAGCAGAGATCCTAATAAAATAGGTCATCAAATTCTAAGAAACTTAGTAGAAGGTGGATTTAAAGGGAAAATTTATCCCGTAAATCCTAAAGCCAAGGAGATTCTAGGCCTCAAGGCCTATCCCTCCGTGAAGGATATTCTGGATGAAATAGACTTAGCAGTTGTAGTTGTACCTGCCCCGTTCGTTAAACAAGTGATACAGGATTGTGCTGAGAAAGAAGTTAAAGGAGTCATTGTAATCTCAGCCGGATTTAGTGAGGTTGGAAATAAAAAAGAAGAAGACGAGATTGTAGAAATCTGCCGTAAGCATAAGATTCCTCTGATCGGTCCTAATATAGTTGGGGTTCTAAATTCATCCTATAGACTTAATGCAAGTTTTGCGCCCTCGCTTCCATTCTCTGGGAAGATAGCGCTTATTTCTCAGAGTGGAGCGCTTATAATTGGGTTAATAGGGTGGACTTGGCAGTATCGGGTTGGATTATCAAAAATAATCAGTATAGGAAATAAAGCAGATGTTGATTTCTCAGAATTAATCGTTTACTTAACAGAAAAAGATGAAGAAACAAATTGTATCGCTATCTATATGGAAGGGACTGATGCTGGTAGAGAATTAATGGAGGCATGTAAAAGGGCAGCTGGAAAGAAACCAATAGTCATTCTTAAAGCTGGATTTTCAAAGCGCGGAGAAATCGCAACGATGTCCCACACTGGTTCGATGGCTGGAAGCGCTAGAGTCTACGAGGCTGCATTTAAGCAAAGTTATGTAATAAGAGCTGAGGATTTAATGGATTTATATGATAAGGCACTTGCTCTTTCTTATCAGCCTCCAGCAATGAATGACAATATCATAATAATAACTAATGGAGGTGGAGCCGGAGTTTTAGCTACGGATGCTGCTGAAGAATATGGTATACCTTTACAAGATACGCCTCCAGATTTAGCTGAAAAATTGAAAAAATACATGCCACCGTTTGGATCAACGAAGAATCCAGTTGACTTAACTGGTGAAGCTAACGAGGATTGGTACTATGGCGCAATTGTGGAAACAGCTAATCATCCAGAAATCGGTGGTATCATAGTAATTTATTGTCATACAGCGATAACGGATCCCATGAAAATTGCCACTGGAGTATCCGAGGCCGCTAAAATAGCTAGAGAACATCGGAAACCTATTGTAGCATGTTTTATTGGAGGAGAAGAAGTAGAGAGAGTTAGTAATTGGCTCAAGGAGCAGCATATCCCCACATATCCTACACCAGTAAGAGCGGTAAGAGCGATGGCAGCACTAAGAGAATATGGTAGAATTATAGAAAGAGTTAAACGTGGTGAGTGATTCGTTTTTAAATTTTATATTCTCTTTTTAGAATTTACGACTATGCATAAATAACACGCGTCATTAAATTCTGAGAAATAGTCCTGATTTGTGGATTTTTAAGTAATTTAAATGGTTTCGTAAAATTTAAGTAATATCTCCCGCTAATAAATCCCAAATAGAAGTGGGGATAAGGGGCTTGGTGACGCCGCAGAAAAACACGGGGAACATTGAGTTCCCCGTGTTTAACTTGACTTCAGAAACTAACACATTAGATATCTGGATATCATAAGAATCTTAATTCCTAACGAGAACCTAATACTTGGTTAAAACATAGGGCGTCGCCAGCCCCTCCCTAAAATTTCTCCTTTTGTGAGAGTATTTCTAATAAGGAGGTTATTATTTTCTCCGCCGATTCTTTAACAGCCTTGGTTAGACCTGTCTTTAAACTTCGATCTTTGATCTGTACTC
This sequence comes from Candidatus Njordarchaeota archaeon, assembly GCA_029856615.1. Classification (GTDB taxonomy): domain Archaea; phylum Asgardarchaeota; class Njordarchaeia; order Njordarchaeales; family Njordarchaeaceae; genus Njordarchaeum. The sequence goes on along the minus strand of JAHKLF010000095.1, from coordinate 1,976 downwards.
CAACAATAATAGTTCTTTTTCCGTTTTTTTCAATTAGATCCACTAACATTTTGATTGGAAGTGTATGCGTTGTAAGAGGTTCTCTGCCGGTGATTTCTTTTCCCGTTAGGATTAGTATTTCTCCAGGAGGCAATTTTGCATCTATTCCATCTAAGATAATCACATGCGAGTAAGGTCCGTCGATGATCTTGAATAAGAAGGCTTCTGGTGATTGATAAGATATAAAAACGTCGAAAAACATGTTTTCGTTTTCTTTCAGACGTTCTCCTATGAAAATTCCTACTGCATCATCTCTCCTTAATGGATTACCGATTGCTAATATAGCGACTTTTCTACAGTTTTTAAGGAGGTTTTTGAGTTTTTTCCTAATAAAATTCAGCATTATGATAACCTATATTAACAAAAGGCTAAGGAGTCAACAATATACTTAAGAATATACTACAGTTTTTAATGATCCAATAGCCCGAAATGTCTTAAAAAATAACTGCATCTTTCCGGGATAAATAATGTGCTTGGGTGTTCCAGCTAAAGTACTAGAGCTAAGAGAAAACTACCTTGCTCTTGTCGATTATGGGGGGGTTAAAAAAGTAGTTGATGCTACATTAGTGCCGGATGTTAAGCCAGGAGATTATGTAATTGTGCATGCGGGGGCGATAATAGAGAAGATAAGCAAGGAAGAGTACGAAGAAACAATAAAAATTCTTCGAGAAATTTTGGAGTTATCCGGAGAATAAGCTATTTCTTAATTTATAAGGTGTGTGACATGGGGAGAATTACGCTAGCCCATGGAGCTGGTGGTAGAGAGAGTGAAGAATTAATAAAGAGGCTCTTTAAGTTCGTTAAATTAAGAAAAGTGCCAAACGGTACTGGGCTTGACGAATTTGATGATGGGGCATTTATACCCTTAAGTAAACATATAGTTTTCACAATCGATAGTTATACCGTGGATCCAATTTTTTTCCCTGGAGGCGATATTGGGAAATTAGCAGCGGCGGGATCTATTAATGATGTATGCGTTATGGGTGCAGAACCCATTGCTGCTCTTGATTCGATCGTTGTCGAGGAGGGATTTCCTCTTGATCAATTAAATAAAATAATCAAATCAATGATCACAACATTTGAGAACGAGAATGTTGCGATTTTAGGAGGCGACTTAAAAGTAATGCCTAAAGGGAAAATTGATAAAATAGTAATCACCACGGCAGTAATTGGCTATTTAAATGACTCTAAAGAGCTTCTTTTAGACTCTAAAATAAGACCGGGGGATAAATTGATCGTATCTGGAACAATCGGCGAACATGGCGCGGTAATTACAGCTTTTAGGATGGGAATAGAAGCAGAATTTGAAGGATTAAAATCAGATTGCGAACCAGTAACCAAGGTTATGAGGACAGCTAAAGAAATTGGTGGTATTCACGCAGCCAAAGATCCAACTAGAGGCGGTCTTGCGATGGCATTAAATGAATTTGCGCAGAAATCCAACATTACACTGTATATCGATGAGGAGAAAATACCGATTCGCGAGGAAGTTAATGCGTTTTGTGAAATGTTGGGTATAGATCCGCTTTTTCTAGCATGCGAAGGTAGAGTACTGATTGCTGTGGATTCGGAGAGAGCTGATGAACTATTAAGCGCGTTAAGGAGGGCGGGTTATGATAAGGCAGAAATAATTGGGGAGGCGAGGAGAATTAAAGGAAGGGAAGGATTTGTGATTTTAAGAACAAGAGCGGGAGGATTAAGAATTGTTGAAAAGCCTACGGGAGAACTAACGCCAAGAATATGCTAGGTGTACTATTATGAGTGCTAGAGAGTTTCTCAAAAAGTTTCAAGATAGGAAAATAGCTCTGAAAATTGCTGATAAGATTAAAGATCTAGCTAATAAACTTGAGAAGAAAGATTATGATAAAATCAATATAATGCATGTATGCGGGACACACGAGCATACAATCACCTATTATGGATTAAGAGCGTTACTT
>JAHKLF010000094.1 GCA_029856615.1 Candidatus Njordarchaeota archaeon | reverse complement strand
TGAATAATAGAGATGCGGAGATAAATACTGATTCTATAGAAAGTATTTCGGCTTGTATCCCACTTGCGATAGTTCCTATAATCCATCCAATTGATCCCGAAATTCTAAATTTTCCGTAGTATTCGCCACGTTTGTTAATGTCAGAGAATTCAATTAAAAGAGCGTTAATTAGTGGTATCATGCTTATGAGCTGAGACAGGGTGAGGACTATTGCGATTTCAAATAAGCTTGTAGCAATTGATAAATACATAAGGGAGAATGCTGTAATAAGATTTCCCATCACTATAAGGGGGACTTTCCCCTTTTTATCGGCTAGATTTCCAGTTACTATCTGACCAATTGAGGATACTATATATGTCAATGCATATACTATACCTATCCAAAAATCAGTGAAACCTTTTAAGTGTAGGAAATGCGTTAGAATAGGGAAATAATATCCAAATCCAATGAAATATATCCCATTAATTATGGTTATTCTCAGAAAATTATTGTTCCCTGCTGACAATTTCATCGACTCTGAGGAGATTCTTCACAGCTAGGATAAATCTTAGATCTGCAATAATTTAAGCTTATAAATTCTTATGTTCATCAATTTGTGTTCAATTTTCTGATTTTGATTGAATATTAAATTTATTGTATATTAATCTGCAATTCTTATTTAATCACGTTAGAGTGGAAGACGCTGGCGAAATAAGGCATCAAAGCTCCAAATAGAAAGGTTCAAATACCATTTAAGGCTATTCACAGTTGCTTTATGATGCGCATACTTAACAGGGGATTCATGGGTTGCAAATTAATTTAGATCCAAAAGAAAGGATTAGCGAGGATGATTTGAGAAGAGGACTAAATTATTTAAAGATAGATGGAATATTTAGCCAATCACTAGGCATACTGATAAGTGGTACTTTCATCGTTCCACTATTACTACTAATGGGCGCAACTAGTTTTCATGTAGGTCTTCTATTCTCTATGGCCTCCTTAGCAAGCTTTTCTCAATTATTAGCTCTAGATCTAATGAACAAGTTCCATGGAAGAAAAAAAGTTGCTGTAGTTTTTTCAACTCTGGCTAGATGTGATTTGTTAGTTCTCTCTATAATCCTAATACTAGGCGTAGCAGTAAATGTGACCACAATCCTTATAGGATTATCTTTTTTCTATCTGCTTGCTAATATATCTAGCTGTGCCTTCAACTACTGGATGCTAGAATTCGTTCCTAAGAGCATCAGAGGAAGATATTTTGCTTCGAGGACGAGGATATCGCTATTTATTGGTAGTGTAATAGGTTTAATTGTAGCAGTTTGTATAGAGAGTATAACGGGGGGCTCAAGTGGGGTATCTTATAGCTTTGTTATATTAATTGCGTCAATTCTTGGATTGCTCGGAGTATATTTCCTTGCTAAGATACCAGAGCCAAAATTCAATGGATCAGAACCTTTATCAAAGAGATTCCTAGGAGAATTCCTAAAAATTAGAGATCTTAGAAAGCATTTTGAAGCCATATTCTTCTTGTACCTTGCCATTAATCTATCAGCCCCATTCTTCGTATATTATATGCTAACCAGATTAAAACTAACTATCAGTATGGTATTCATAGTAACAATGATAGGACAATTTTGTACAATTCTGCTTCTACCTAAATGGGGTACACTAATAGATAAGTATGGCGTTAAACCCGTGCTGCGTTTTTCGACATACATAGTCATTTTGACCTTACTAATATGGCCTTTTACAACATTACCAGAAAAGCACATATTTTCTATTCCTCTTCTGCTAATAATTTATATATTAATGGGCTCAACAATGGGCGGACTTAATTTATCCTCTAATCTAATAGCATATAACCTGAGTAAAGGGAAACGAGTGACTTACGGATTATCCCTAAACAGTATTTCAATTTCGCTAGGATCAGCCGTTGGCTCTTTCTTAGGCGCCTTATTATCAATCCCAGCTAGTTATGCAGAGTTGAGTATGACTTTTAACATCTATACGGCAAGTAAGATAACCATATTTATCATCGATATTAAGGGTCTAGATTTTATATTTATTACCTCAGCATTGCTTGGAGCAGTATCTTTATCTCTCTTAAGGAGCTATAAAATCGAAACAGAAATTGATGAAGACAAGAAGTATACAGAATTAGTTATAGGTTTCAAGAGATACATTAGAGGCTCTATGGATCATATACTAGTTGTAGTATCAAGAAAAACGAGGAATTTAAAACACATGATATCTATCAAAAAGACTAGATACAGCGTGAGTGAGAGAAAGGTCTCTGCGAAACCACCTTAAAAGTGTTTTTAATACAATCACGATACTTGTCTACTAAGATAGAGTCTAGAATTATCTCATTTTTAATCGTTTTACCGATCCAATCTACTAGTCAAAAATAATTAACTGAATACGCGATCAAATGATGCCATGTTTGCGTCTCTGTATTTTTTCTTAGGATTTTTGTCCTTTTTGAAACTAGCAATGCTAGTATTTCGCCATGGATACGGATATGAAGCATATTCTCTGTAACAAGGGAATGAAACATAATGTATCACCGCGTATATTTATCCGACCACGGATTATGTTAAGCCATTACCCATTAAGTATTCATAGTTTCATTTGATGCTTCGTCCGTGCTTAGTTTCTCTAGAATCTTCTTTATTTCGTTATAATTAATTTTAATCGATAGCGGAGGATGATAAAGTCCCAATTCCACTAACTTATCCAAAATCTCGATAAACTCTTTAGGCGGCTTAATTACTATCTTTTTTCGTTACCAACTATATAAACTCCCTAACATGAAATATCTATGCAAAACAACACAATACTAAAGAAAAGTAAATAAAAAACTTAGGCAAGCTCATTATTACCTCTCCAACATGAGGTTCTTGGGTAAAATTGGTTTCACCATTACCTCTAAATAAAAATATAAAGAAAGAACTAGGAATTATTTACTTACTAGTCTTATTTCGCTTATTTGTATCCATGGTAAAATAGTATTATACACTACTTTTTGTTCGTGACTAACTAAATCAATGCGCTTCAGCGCATCATAGATATTCATACTTAGCATTAATCCAGGAATTAAACCCTTTATCTCACCGTTTTCAATTCTCCAAGCCGGAGTAGCAACAACGCTCACTTCTCCTGTCTCGGGATTACTGGAGTGTGCACCCTGTACCTCAAGCACGTATACACCGTTTTTCATCTCGCTAATCATCTCATCAAAGCTGGAGTCTCCGCCCTCTATTATGAAGTTTGTCGGAGAAATTGTTGGTGTAAGTTCATATTTTGGTTGAGTTGCCATCCATGAATATCTTATTCCATTACCAGTACTTTTTCTATTATCTATCCTAGCAGTATAATTATCATAGAGAAATTCGCGGAGAACACCCTTATCAACAAGAACTTTCCTCTGACTCGGTACTCCCTCGTCATCAAATGGATCTGAGCCAATGCCACCAGGTAATGTTCCGTCATCAATTATTGTTAATTTTTCATCCATTACAGTTTCTCCGATTTTACCCGCGTAGGGAGACCTTTTCATCTGAACGAAATCTGCTTCTAAAGCTCTGATCAATGTGAAGAGGAATAACATGAAAGAAGCGTTAGGCGAGAATATTACTGGATAATTTCCAGTCTCGATCTTAGTTACTTGAAGTGACTGAATAGCATTCTTAGTAGCATTTTTACCTACATCCTCCGGATTGATATACAATCCTCTGCTCATAGAGAACTCTGTGTGAATAGGGGTTGTAACAGTGCCATCACGAGCTATGACTCCTAGATTAGCTCCACAGAAAGTACCCTTCTTTACTCCCTCCACGCCGTGTGAGTTAACAATAACGCTTTCTTCTACTCCAATTATCGTTCCGCCCCAAGCTGGGATTGCTCTTTTGTCTGTATCAAATACGCTTGTAACCATTCTTTTTGCAACATCTAGAGCCGTTGAAGCTGTGGCTTTCTCTATTCGTTTATCATACACCCCGCTTATTGTAGGATACTTCTCGGCTTCGGGTAAGCTCACCCACTTGGGATTCTCCTTTGAAGCTCTAGCCATTGCTAATGCCCTTTTTATTGCTGCCAATATAGAATCTCTTTCGAGAACATTTATGGATGCATATCCCAACTTTTTATCTTTGATTACACGGATACCAACACCACTTTCATCGAGAAACGTTGGATTCTTCACGTCACCTGCTTCTATATTAACTATGTATCCTCTCATATGAGAAAAGAATACTTCAGCTTCATCCGCACCAAGTTTAAGGGCTTCATTTACAGCCCATTTGAGAAGATCTAAATACTCATGACCCATTCTCATCCACCTCCGCCTAATATTAATTCCTTAACTCTAACATGTGGACCTCCTATACCAACATAAGCGGATTGCCCTTTACCACAAGTTCCCGCTCTAATGTCGAAATCTTTCCCTATGGCTTCTATTTTCATTAGGGTCTCTAAAGTATTGCCGCTAAATGAGACGTTTCTTACGGGCTCTCCTACCTCTCCGTTAACAATTTCATAGGCTTCTTGAATCCCACCTTGAAAAGTGCCATCAAGGTTAGCTTGACCACCCAATGGGGCTACTAAGTAATAACCGAATTTTATATCCTCAAATAATTCATCTATATTATGTTCACCAGGAGCTATGTATGTGTTCCTCATTCTTATAATTGGGGGAAATCTATAATTCTCAGCCCTTGCATTTCCCGTTGGCTTTACATTAAAGACTTCTAAGAGAGTTGGCATTCTTTGTTTAATTATTGCTTCAAATGCTGCAGCCATTTCCCTATTATACAAGAAGCTAACAAGTATTCCATTCTTCACAACAATTGTCTTTTGCGTGGGAACGCCTTCGTCATCATACTTAAATGTCCCAAAGCCGTTTGGTAAGGTACCATCATCGATAATTGTTACGATATCTGAAGCTACTTTTTGCCCAATTTTCTGAATCGTGACTGCTCCCGTGAAAGCTAAATCGGCCTCTGATAAATGACCAAAGGCTTCGTGAGTGAATAAACCAATTACACGTGGACCAATGATTGCAGGGAATGCTCCACCTTTTGGTGTTTTTGCTTTCAGTTGTTTCTGCAATCTTTCACCCAAGATTTTAACGAAATTTTCGGGGAGATTCTCATTTATTATAGCGTAGCCTTTAGTAGAACCAAAGCTCTCTCTAGCTGATGCTCTTATGTTTCCTTCAATAGCTGTCGCATCAGAACCAAAATATACGTATATTTTTTCTTCTTCAATAAAAGCTCCATCTGAGTTGGCATAGGTTTGAATGATTTTCTCGTCGGAATAATATGATTGAGCACTTTTAATTCTTGGATCGAAATTTAAAAGTAATTTATTGACCTCCATTACATACTCTACTTTTTCCTCGGAAGGAACATTAGTGGGGTCTAATGTAATTTCAGCTCTTACTTTATCTTCCTTAGGTTCAACTTCAGCTAACTTTACTTTTCTTCTAGTAATCAAACTTGCTCCTCTTGCCATTGAAATAGCATTCTTAATAGCATCGATTAATATGTCCTTGTTTATAGTATTTGTTGTAGCAAAACCCCATGCTCCATTTGATAGTACTCTAACACTAGCTCCTCTTATGTTAGTGAATACTACGCGTTCAAGAATGCCGTCTCTTGCGATAATGCGTGTCGACACTTTTTCTTGAACGCGAATTTCGACATAATCAGCATTATTTCTAAGCCCGAAATCTATTAATTCTTGTAGAAGATCTCGCAAGGGAACACCTCAGACATATGTATTTTTTAGTATCGAATATTACATATGTAAATTGTCAAAATATAAAAGTTCTCTCTATCTTTCTGGTTTTTAACATTTCTAACTCTCTAGATTATTGAACGTGAAGAATGATAAATATTGCTAAATTCGTACTCATTCTGCGTTCTTTAACGAAGTTCCGCATTTTTTGATCATTTTCTACAGGTTTTTGAGAAAGAAAATGTGACTCTATGTAGGCTTTAGTCTTATTAATTTCTTGAGCTATTATGCTCTTTTCTCGGCTTTTATTATTCCTACTGGAGGATGTTCTTCACCATATTTCCTTAATTTTTCACATGCTACTTCCCATCTTTTTAACAAGCTTTCTCTCTTCTTTTTATCCTTTATTTTAATAATGTATTCCTTTGGAATAAAAGCTAAATAATGCGGTAACTTAACATCTATTATTTTTGTCTCTATGGGCTCCCCACCGGCCTCTTCCACGAACTCCACTAATTTATCAAGAGGAAAATAATGAATATCGTCCTTTACTCCAGTAAGCGCTTCAAAGATTTCTTCTCTTAAATTATACATCTCTAAGTGAGCCTCTTGCGCTTTTGATTTGGCGATAGGTAATGATTCAGCTATGAAGATTCTGGGAGAAACTCTAAACATTTCTCTAAAAATCTGAATGATATTCTCTTCACTCCTCAAACT
>JAHKLF010000093.1 GCA_029856615.1 Candidatus Njordarchaeota archaeon | reverse complement strand
CCTTCCTCTGTCGTAATACAGTTTTCTATTTTATCCCTTAAATCTATTTTGTTACCGACTAAGACAATTGGATAATATCCACCAGAATTTTTAATGAATTCTCTAGCCCATTGAGGAGCATCGATATAACTTTGCTTATTTGAGACATCAAAAACGAGTAAAGCCCCTCTAGCGCCTCTATAGAAAGCAGGTCTTACGTGCTCCCAGTGAGGCTGGCCACTTAAATCCCAAATGTGCCAAACGAAATGTATTGAGCCTATTTCTGGAATTTCTATTGTAGTTCCCTTTTTATAAAAATCAACTCCCACGGTCATTATGTATTCATGTTCGAATTCTTTACCCAAATAACGCTTGGCAATAGATGTTTTTCCTACAGCTCCGTCTCCTATTAGAACAATTTTTATCAGTACTTCTCTTGTTGTCATCGTGTTTTTCACCGAGAGTTTAACTAAAAAATTTTTATTTAAGTCTTAATGAATTCAAGTGCTTTTTTGGTAATTTAAAAATATATGTTATACGTATTACGTGATGAAAACTTAACCGTATTCTACGCTTAGAAAACCAAGCTTCTTAAGTTGTCCTATTAATTCTCTCGTAATATCTTACTATAAGCTTTCCCTCTTTTGCTTCATTGGGTTTTAAATCCCATCTCCATCGAGATTGTATGATTCCATTAAAACCAGATAATTGAATAACCGAGATTTCTTGATATTCGGTTGCACCTAAACTGATTCCTAATGTTTTATCATGAATACTCACTACTAATTTCCTACTATCACTAATAGAGAATACTTCATGATCACGCACCTTAGAGGCACCACTTACGGCCTCTTCGAGCTTGCTATTGAAGAAGATGTAATGAGATACCTCAATTTCTCTCGGCCTATGGCCTTTATTTTCGATTCTTATTCGTTCCACGAATGAATTATTACCAAGCATGTCCCATCTTCTAGTTATCTCCATATCATTAATGTGTAGTTTAACGACGCCATCCCCTATGTGCTTCCATTTCTTGAGATAGACTTCCTCATCCTTTCCATCAATCAGTAAAAGAACCGCGAAGCCGCCATGAGTAAGTGGAATTCCGAGCGGCGTTTTAATTTCATTATCCCACCATGCTAAAATCTCCTCCTTATTTATAGTTAGGCTCCTTAAAGATCCGCCTTTTTCATCAATAGTGAGTTTAATATTCCCGAATTTTAGCTCTTTTCCTTGCCACCTCACCTTTATTGGAATAACATAAGGTATTTCTCTTTCCTCAAGATATCCATTAACACTAATTATCACCTTTAGTACGCCATGACCACTAAGATGTAGCGGTACCGTTAATTCTTCCAAGGGGGATAATTTCCCCTCTGCTGTAGTGTCACCGACAAATACTTTCACATCTAAGTTAGTAGCCCAATTATTCTTTATCACTAATTGGGAATCCCTCAAGTACGCATCGACGGCTCTCACGAGTCTTACGCCTAATAGTTTATCACTCACATTATCAATTTTGTATCTTATTCTTTTCGTGATAGTTTCTCCTCTCTTAAGAGTTACCGGAAAATCGATACGCACACTATACGGACCGTATCTAAGAGTATAATATCCATCCGAATCAAATTCTATTAGCAGTCTATAATTCCTAAAATCGTAACCAAAGAGGGGTACTGGTAATTTCTTACGTATTACATTATAACGTTTGGGAAAAGAGGGGTACACATACTTGTCTCGCACAATAATATTTTCATGAGTAGGCAATATAAAGAAATTATCTCCGCTAGGGACCTCGATCCAATAGTACATTCTTAGGTATCCCGATAAATCTTCGATAGCTGTTATTGATACATTCATAATTAATTCATTATCATTGAAGGTAGGATCAATTTCTATTATCGCATCGGCTGCCTTTGCTTTTAACTTTCTTTCTTTAGTATCCATTTTAAGTTTGATTTCTTCATCATTAATTCTTAAGTCGTACCATATGTGTATTCTTTCCATCATTAATGGCCGTACTTCCTCATTACTTAAGCGCCAATAAGTGGACGTAAAACTCTCATCATCCACTTTAATGAAATTTTGTTTAAAGACATGAATCTCTTTTTCAACTCCCTTAGTCTCCTTAGCAATTACTTTCAAAATTCCCTCGCCATCTACCCATATGGCGCGCGTCGAAAAATCTTTGGGATTTAACTTAATAAACAATCTATCAGGATTCACTATTAAGTGCCCGATCGGAATAATTAACAATTCATCCTCTATTGATTCATCCTTGTTATTAATGAGAAATAAATTGATTCTACTAGGCGCAATTATATGACGTGGTGAAACCCTTACTTCTAATGGATCTAATACCTTAAGTTTAAAGCCAAATCGGTAATCATCAATCTTTAACTCAATTTTCTCTTTCGCTTTAATTTTGATACTATTTCGGCCTTGATTTAATATAGTGACTTTTTCCTCCAAATGCGATGATCTAGGCCTCGTCGTATTAATAATTAATTCTAACTCTGTGTTCTTTAAGTAGCAATTCTTCTCAGGAGGATATATCTCTATCTCATCATGGTTTATCTTTAACGAAAGTAATAATCTGGAGTCATTATCAAAGATTGCCTCTATCTTGTTATTATTTACATACCACAGATATTTCCACGCTACATGACCATTCACATCAATTTTCTTAGGTGGCTCAACTAAGCAGTCTATGAGATTCTCGGGTTTCTTAAAAATCTCTCGTATGGATTTATACTTAAATAATTGGGGAGAAAAGTTAATCATGTAAACAGCGCTTGAAGGTATCCACGTAAATCCTGTTCTCCGATATAATCTCATTGCCCTATTGCTTGCCCATGTATGTAGACTTAATAAGTCAAACTTTTTTTCTACCGCTATTTTCAAGCATGCACGTATAAGTTTGCCACCTGCTCCTCTACCCCTATAATCTGCGTGTGTTAGAAGTAGTCCGATATAGAAGTTATTTTTCTCCTCCCAGTGTGGAAAATTTGTAGCAAATGCGATAACCTTACCGTTATATTCAGCTACTAGTGTTGGAAATTCTTTCGTGCCTTGGAAAGATATCCACATTTCTTCCTCGTCAAATGCATGAACATTATAATACATTCCCCATGGAAAGTCGAATGTTGCAGATTTAATTATCTCTATTATGTCCTTAACGTCCTCTCTTCTTATTTTTCTAATAACGATATCGCTCAAAAGAGGTCACCTCAAGAGAAATAAGAGGATAATAAACTTGAGAAAACTTAATTACGCTTCAATGTAAAGTAGAGAAAGAAGAGATTAGTACATCCCGTATCCCTTAATTATTAAGACTAATACCTATAGGTTTAATTGTGATATTTAAGTTTTATTTATTGGCAGAAATTCCAAATATCATATTAGCACCACCGAAAATCACTTCTCCAATGAGCTTATTAGAAATATCAGAGCAATTATTTGCATGAATGTTGTATATATGACAGCTATATTGAGTAAGTTGTAGTCTATAAAAAATCCAAAGAGAGAACCGCTTACTAGGAAACCAATCCCATAAATTGTATTGAATATTCCATAACCAGTCCCTCTTCTCTCAAGCGGTACTATATCAGCTACGGCTGCTCTATAAATTGATTCTTGCATTCCTAGAATAATGCCAAAGAATATGGATGCCAAAAATATTGCGCTCGCGGTTTTAAGTAGTACGAAGAAAGTGGGGAGAATCGCAAGAATAAAGGGTATTCCCAGAACTTTTCTACCAAATTTATCGTACATGTAACCGGAAAAAGGTGCTATTATGGCGTCGATTCCCTGGACTATTATATAAAGAACTGCAATTAGCCATGCTTGCATTCCCAGATATCTTGATGCTACATATAATATTAAGAGAATGTGTATTAGTCCAGCGGTATTCATAAAAACTGCAAGAGTATAGAGGTTAAATTCTCTGGGTAATTCTGCCTTGCCAAGCTCTTTCTTCTCTTCTTGAATTGATTTGAACGCTAGGTTAGTATATGTCCTTAATCTAATATAAGCTTGCGATAAAACAACGAGGAGAAGAATATATGGGATAAACAGTATAAGAAATGCGTAAAAGAAATCATTTCCGGTTAGGAAGAGAACTAGAGCAACTAATGCGGGTCCTGCTATCGCGCCTATTTGATCCATTAATTCATGAAGACCAAAGGCTTTACCTACTCCCACCCCTCGGGTCGTAATTGAAAGCAAGGTATCCCTTGCGGGGGATCGTAATGCTTTTGCTATTCGTTCTATTATTACCAATATCCCAGCTAATAGCCATGCGGGCCCAATAATAGGTAGATATCTTACAAATGCTAGTAATGGAATTGCGATGAGCAAGCCGTATCCTAGAAGTATAAAAATCCAGTAAGTCTTCTTAATATCTGCGATGTACCCGCTTATTAATCTCAATGTATAACCTAGAAAATCACCTATACTAATGATGACCCCAAAAATGAAAGCTGTGGCTCCGAGAAACTCGAAATAAGGGCTAATCGCTCCTCTAGCACCTTCATAAATTATATCTCCGAATAGACTCACCAGGCCAAAAGATATGATAGCTATATACGCAATCCGTTTCTTCTCCTCCACGTCCAAGACCTCACTCAGTTACGCATTATTATAACTTCGCATAAAAATTTATTTATGCTTATTTTTCACTACTTTATGAAATTTCAAAATATGTTGCTAAGAATAGGGCTTTCAAACAGAATTAATTATTGTTCTGTTTAGCGAAATAATAATTCGACAAAGGGATGTATGATAAAAACCAAATTTGCATCACAAATCTTATCTAGGAGGTTCTATTTTAACAAAATAATCAACTGGAATATTCTTAGGGATACGCCTTCTCCACGCGTCTCCGATTGCAATTAAAACAAATATCCCCGCAACAGCGCCTTTCGCCTTACTAACTAGATTTATTAATGCTCTTTGAGTTTCTCCCGTTCTGATTACATCATCAACTATTAGTACTTTTTCTCGAGGCCTTATGGAATTTCTCGGAATATAAAGTGATACCGTTATTCCCGAGTCACGAGGCACATAAACTTCCTCTAAAAAGGATTTTACCCCTACTTCCTTTTCCCTCTTTGCAAAAACGAGATTCACTCCTAGTTCACTAGCTACGAGAGTAGCCAGAGGTAAGCCATCCACAGCCGCTGTCATAACTTTGTTTATCTTCCATTTCGCGAATTTCAAGATCTTTTTGTTTATGATTAATTTCAGGAGAACCACATCATAGATTATCTTTGTATTGTCAAAATACCCTCTTTCATCAAACTGTATTCTGCTTAATAGCTCCTTTTCGAGATTGATATGTTGCTCTGCAAACTCTATTATCTGTTTAGCTCTCTCATCTCTCGGTAGGACGTATCCGCGTATGTACCTATTAAGAACTGGTGCTGGTAAACTTAGCCTCTTTGATAACTCATCATATGTAAACCTACGTTTCAATAACTTCAGATATTCTACTGCAAGCAATTTTAATAAAATGGATTCGATGTGTTTCTTAGGCAATGTAACATTACCTCTTCCATTGCCACATTAAAAAATTATAAAGTTGCAAAAGTGTTTATACGTCTCTGTGGATGTATGACTTATTTATTTAGAGTGCAGCAAATATATGTTTCATGTCAGTAATATTTTAAAACTTTTCACCCATTCAGGACACTAATCAAAGTGTCTTATTATTGCTGCTTAGAAGATATAAAATATACTCTCAGAAAACATCAAAAGTAGCGCTCAATTTTTAGGAAAAATTACTTGATTCTCTAAGAAACCAGTCTCACGTAATTTCTAATAATAAGTCATATAAATGTCTAACCTCTTCGATTTTGACACTTACAACTCGCCTTAGAATTTTTTCAGCCACCTTTCTGATCATTGCAACATTTGTCATTGGATAAAGCTCAAATACGACACATTTTTTATCGCTTGAGGGTAATAATAGTATGATACGTCTATCATCGGTCTCAAACCATTCTGATACTTTGGCAATTGTTATTATTTCTGCAGGTAAAGAAGGTTTCTCAACCAACTGTCTCGTGAAATACGATGGATTTACTATGAATCTAACTATTACGCCAAATTCTAATGTGTCCTCGATATACGCAATTGATCTTATTCCAGATAATTTAAGCTTCTCACAAATTAATACTTCTTTAGGTTTCTTCTTAGTAATTAACGCATCAAAATGCTCTATTATCTCCTCCGGAAGATACCTCTGAGCAATCCTATAAAGTTGCCCTGGCGCTTCTTTAATCATGAAACTAAGGGCATTTTTCTTTATCTTATTGTCTTTTATTTTTCCAAATGTTGCCAAACGCAAAATCTCCTTATCATTAACTCCTAAAATTGATAAAAGCGCACTAGTACTTAGCACAGAATTAAGCCACTCAAATATATCTCCATAGAACTTCCTTTTTACATTCTCATCTTTT
>JAHKLF010000092.1 GCA_029856615.1 Candidatus Njordarchaeota archaeon | reverse complement strand
AGAACACCTAATAATGGATCTTAATTCTTCTATGCGCATTTTAGATCGCCTCATCATAAGTTGCGCCTAGAGCAAGAATTCTAAGATACGCAATTATTGATCTTTCTGCTTCCTAATTAGGAATATAATATTAAACATTCCTTAATATTTAGTGTAAATTTTGGGATGATGAGGGCCCGTACTCTCTGAGTTATGAAGAGCTCTGGCTTTGCCGACCTTCTTAAACTTTTAATGGAACAATTAGCATGAGTATTAATATAGCAATAATGAGTAACTCGTTAATTGCACTCCACTCTTTTTCTCTAAGGTCTGGTAGCCACCAAAAGCACTTTTTCGCCACAGAATCTATTACCTTCTTATGAATAAAAGAAATATCGAATCTGCGATTTTTCCTTTTGATCCAATAATAATTCCTAAGAATTAGCCAATCTATTATATCTGGCAAATTAGCAAAAAGCATGCCTAACCAATATTGAATGAAAATGATCACAAATAACACAGAAGACACCAGTACGAAGAGATGATAGGAATACCAAAATGTTGTTTTTCTTGGTGTGGGGGGATGATATGTGATGTTTGCTATCGCGTCCAAGAAGATGTGAGATAAAAAAGCCAAACAAATTATTATGAAAACCGATAGATAAGGAGGGTAGTTCTGGGCTTCTATAATCCTTTGAATCAACGCACCAATAGCTAAATGAGTGATAGCCTGCATTATTCCTGACCTCTTAAGAAGAATACTCTTAGTTGATGTATTTCAATATAAGGGTTTAGAGAATATATTTCTGTTAGAACTTCGCAATGCATTTATTCTTCCATATTTAATTTTTTCATTCGAAAAAATCAAGGAGGCTCTTTTCTTTTTTCTTGCCTTTAATCACCTTTTCAATGAAGTCATCTCTGACTTTCTCATAAACTTCTTTAAAGAATCTTTGCTGATCTAACAAAATACTCTTGGGGAATCTCCTAAGATATTCTAATGCAGCATTCCAAGCGACTTTAAATGGCACCACACCTTCGATTTTCTCGACGATCTCTCGATCAAAGTCCTCCGGTCTTTGTTCTTTGTCTCCAATTATAAACCAACCAGAAGGAGAAATAAATACACCTTCGTCTCCAACGTATATCATTTTCTTACCTTGTTCCTTTTCTTCAGATACTTCTATGACTTCTTCGCTGATTCTTTTTCTCTTTTTAGGTACTATTCTCCTTCCATGGTACTTTGCCCAAGCATAAAAGATAGCTCTATTTAATCCAAATGACTTTGCCTTTTCTAGGTCACTTGTTAATAAGAAGTATCGAGCTGCTTGTAGTAATGCCATAATTTGGAATCTACCAATTTTTCTTTGAGTTGGTGTTTCGATCATAACTTTAGCTGGTGTTTCCTTAGTAGTGGTTTTAGGAACCGATACTACAGTTCTTATTTCCCCTACCCTAGTGAAGTATCCTCCAATTTTTTGCATGGCTTTTATTGCTAGCTGATTTGCTTCCCCTTCGACATATTTCCTCCAATCTGGATTATGTTTAAATGAATCTGGTTCTGCCCAATCAATATGAAAGTCGTCTATTTCTTCCGGTTTAAAGCACACTGCTACATAATCTACGGATTTATGAAATGATAAAGGAACAGTAAAGACTCTCTTTAGGTCAATTTCGTTTTCCACTTTTAACGGTCTTTCATGCGTACTGGTATCCTTAGCAGCGTTAAGAATCTTCTCTCTGCATTTCTCTAATATGTACTCCACAATAGAATAGGCTATATCCAGGGGATGGTATTTTCTTAATACTTCTTGTGAAATTGCTTTCTCATGGACATGTACGTGAATACCACGGCCAGACCAGAGGAGATATACAGATTTGATAACGCCCTCCTTCTCTAAAGTGTCAATTATTATTCTCGCAGCTTCTATTATCTTCTCCCAAAATTCAATAGACCCATCAATATCCCAGATCGGTGTGGATAATATAATGTTATTAGCATCTTCTATATCCTCTCTTTTAGTAAGAGATTTAAAAACATTAACAGATGCATAGAATGTTCTTGGAATTAGACCTCGATATTCCCTCAAAACTCTATCAAATTCTTCAATGCTGGATAAAGTGAGTGGTTTATTGTTTTTCCTCCAATATCTTATAAATAGACCGCCCTTACCGCCTTTAACTGTGTGAATAGCCACCCATCGGTTAAGAGAATAATCAACGATTTCTTTTTTCACTGTGCTCTTCGAGTAATGCTTTAAAATGAAGTCCAAACTCATATCTGAAGACCCATGTGTTAATGATTTGTATTTAAAAATAACCTGATTTAAAAACATTTAAAAATGTGAAGATTTTCCATGAAATACTGCTCAAGTTAAGATTTTCGCGGATCATTATAAGCCTATGTATTTAAATTCAAACAACTCAGTAGTGCGAGATTTCACTTTTGTTGCTAGAAGTCTTCTTTTTTGAATAAGAATTTTTTCCTTGAGCGCAAATTGAGTAAAGAAGATTTTTAACAGAAAAGAACTAATTATTAAAATCTGATAATATTTGTCATCATGATGAATGAGGCTTATTCGGATTGAGATGAAGAAAGCTCCACGGTCTGAAATTATTAAACAGTATAATTTATATTAAAATTTTTATCGCAAAATGAATGGGAGGCAACATGATAAAAACGTTATTTATACTATACGAAGTTTTTTATCTTAATTAGCTCACTAGGATCGGCAATTCTATTTTTTGTTAGATATTATATACTGCAACAACTAAGCGCGGAATTTAATGCTAGTTATTACAATCTTAATGCGTCAGAAGAAAGCGTCGTGCACCTCATATTCCTGACAAAAGCGTTCGGCACTATACTCTTATTAGCAGGATTGACGGGATTATTACTAGCTCTTGCCTTCTACTCATACTATGCATCACTGGTAGATAGAGATACTTTCTCGTGACGCTTCTTCTTTTGACGGGATGTAGCATCTTAATTATTGTGGGAGTCTACTTAATACTTAATGCTGGAGTTCTAGCGAAAGCGAATATGAATGCAAAACATATTGCATTATCGTTTCCCGAAGATGCTGAAGCAATACTAAAAATTAGAGAAAATTATGTATATTTGGAAGAGCATTTAAGATCATCTTTTTCAGCATTTTCATATTGTTGTCTTCATATATCCTAATTGGATACTTATTGATAGTAATGATAAATAATTTTACGGCGTAGTTAGTCTATTCTAATCATAATAGGATTATCTGGTATAACTTCGTCAACAAAGTCGTTTCTCCTAACCTCAGCGGGGGCTCGGATACCCAATTATGGCTGTAGGACCATACTTAACCAAAGAACTATGGATAATGAGCGGTATTGCAGCTCTGAGAAAAAGGAGAAAAATCAAGAAAAAAAGAAGAAATAAGGGATCTAAGTTGAGTAAGAGACCTTATCCAACAACGGCTTTTTCATAAATTAGTTTTCCTTCCTTTATTCTTCTCAATGTCAATCGTTCGGCCTGCGGAAGAGATGGTTTGCCATCAATAATCCACTCCGCAATTAATCGCCCCACAATCGGACCCATCATGTATCCATGACCACTATACCCAGCTGCTACATATAGACCTTCGACTTCATCTACAGGTCCGAGAATAGGATGCCTATCAGGGCTCATGACGTAATATCCGCTCCAATACCTTAATACATTTACGTATCGGAGCCATGGGAATAACTTTACCATAACTTTAACTACGGTTGGAATGAAATCTATTCTCTGCGTTAATGGAATATTAGGCTGTTCTTCGATATCTATACCCATAAGAATATTGCCAGCATATGTCTGAACAATATACGCGCTCGAGGTCCAATCTATCACCAAAGGCTTGAATACTTCTTTGAATTTTTCTGTGACTAAAGCATGGTGGGGGACATTTTCTAGAGGGAGATCTACTCCTGCTGTTTTTGCTATATCTCTAGAACCATATCCTGCTGCGATTACGACTTTGTTGGTTTCAATGTATCCTGCCGTAGTATCAACGCCAATTACTTTTCCGTTTCTGACGTCTATTTTCTTTGCCTCCGTTTGCGTGTATATCTTCACACCCATCTTTTTACAAGCTTGAGCGTGGGATAGTACCGCGCCGAATGGATCCGCTTTTCCAGCAAGTGGATCATATAAAGCGGCTATAATTCCCTCAGTATTGATTGTTGGGGCTAGCTCCTTTATTTCATCTGGATAAATGATTCTTGTTGGAACACCATACTTATTGTGTATCTTAGAGAATTCGCGGAATGCATTTACTTGTTCTTCCTTGCGAAATAGCCATAGATATCCGCCACGTAAATAGAAGAATCCTAATTCTTCTGAGAGCTCTTTCCACATCTCTATACTATGCTTTTGGAGAACAATATGTTCCTCAGTGGTAAATGAGGCTCTTATACCTGTTCCACACCTAAAGCTAGATCCGCTACCTAAATAACGTTTCTCTAGCAATATTACATCAGTAATGCCTCTTTTAGCTAATTGATAAGCTATCGAAACTCCTGTCATTCCTCCTCCAATGATCACAACTTCACTCCTCATCTTCCTCGCCTCCACTAGCCAGGAAAACTTCAATTGGAATAGGTGTGATAGGAGGTCTCGAGGGCGGTATAAGGAGTTCTTCAGGACGTTTCTTCAATTTTCTTGCTAGTATTCTGATCACTATAGGAAGACATGTTCTTCCTTGGCAAGGTCCCATGCCTATTCTAAGTTTCCTCTTGAGAGATTCTAGATCAGTGTAACCCTCCTCAATAGCTTTTTCAATGTCTTCTAAAGTGACATTTTCGCATCTGCAAACAAAGATTGGATGGCCTTTCTTCATTTTTTCACCCATATGGCCTTCACCTCAAAAGCGACTTCTTTTGGTGTTTCAACAGTTACAACATAAGTTTTATTACGCTCCCAAACTTTCACTACTTTACCGCGTCCCAATTCTCTTCCATCTCTCCCTAGTAGAATAACTTCATCACCAGTCTTAGGTACTGGAATGAATTCGTGAGGAACAGTTACGTAAGCTTTGTCCTCTTTTGAAACATCCACCACAAAAATTGCTAATCCAGGGCAAAGTGATACGCAAACACCGCATCCAGTACATTTGTCCCAGTCTACTTTAGGCAGAGCGATAATACTCTCCATGGATATAGCTCCAGATGGACATGCATCTACACAAATGTTACATGGTATTTCTTCTGGACACTCTATCAGCACCACGGGGCCTTTCTTTAATCTTTCTTCGGGAGGGAACAGTCCGCTTCGCTTTATTTCCTCCAGCGGGATTATACCATCTTTCCTATAAACTGGGATTTCCTCGCGCATCCTAATCACCTCATCACTTAATTAGCGCTTTTTCGATGCCGGCACGTACACGAGCTAGAAGCGGAGATTTTCGATAATCCTCTAGGAATTTAACCAATTTTTCTCTTTCTTCGACGGCCTTTGGATCATTTCCTTTGACTCTTATCACGGCAGATAATGCAGCTATCTGTCCCTCAATCATAGCAGTAGTTGCTTCTTCAATTCCTTTGACATCACCTGCTATGAATACTCCAGGAACTGTTGTTTCCATGTACTTAGTTCTTAATGCTACTAGTCCCCCCAACTCGGGTATCCATGCCATCTTAGCCCCTGTTTGCATCAATAATTTTGTATCAGGGGTTAACCCTACGGCTAAAATTACCAAGTCGCATTCTATGTCTCTCTCTGTTCCAGGTATTGGTTGCCATTTCTCATCAACTTTAACAATAGTTGCGCCTTCTACTCTTCCATTTCCCCAAACCTCCTTAATTGTATGTCGAGTGTATATAGGTACGCCGTATCTTCTAACTTTAGCTGCATGAACCACCCATCCACCTATTTGCGGCATTATCTCCACAATTGCTTTAACCTTAGCACCAGCTTGTAGTAGCTGGTATGAAACAATTAATCCTACGTTTCCCGCGCCGACGGTCAGTATTTCTTCCCCTGGTTTTATTCCGTATTCATTCATTATGGTCTGAGCACCACCTGCCCCCATAACACCTGGTAAATCATTGCCTGGAAATGTTAAGTAATTTTCGTAAGCTCCGGTCGATATGAGAATGTTCTTCGCTTTAACACGATATAGTTTATCCTTAGAAGCAAGACCGATCCATAGATCTCTAAATATCCCATATGCTATGGTTTCTGTCATAACTTTAATATGCTGATTTTTCATGATTTTTTCTGTCAGCATTTCAGCTATCTGGAATCCTCTCAATCCACCAAATAATTCCTTAGAGCCAAAGAATTTATGAGTCTGTTTAACTAATTGACCTCCAAGTCTGAAATGATCTTCAACTAAAAGCACATTTAATCCATATTCTGCTGCTTTTAGAGCAGCAGATAATCCAGCGGGCCCTGCTCCTATTATTAGAAAATCGGTCTCTATTTTTTCTTCGACCTTAGGTTTT
>JAHKLF010000091.1 GCA_029856615.1 Candidatus Njordarchaeota archaeon | reverse complement strand
TCATCCAGACGTGAAGCTACGAATAAGAAGGAATGAGATATACATCACCCGTAAGATTTTAGAGATCACTAGAGAGGATCCCGAGGATCTGGATATTAAGCTTCTTTCCAGTGGGTTATTTGTATACGGGACTCTTTTATCGACATATATCACTCCCAATGGATCCATACACAAGGGTTGGGGCGGTTTAATCCATTTTCCAAAGGTAACGGGAGTAGTTAAGGGTTTTTCCTTGCGCTATAATTATCTCCCGTATGCCGTTTCAAATAAATCTGGAGAAATTATAGGTGAGATATACTTGGGAGTTGAGAGTGAGGTCATCGAGTCAATTAGGAACATAGAATTGAATGCGGGTTATCGAGAAATAAACTATCAAGCGCAGATTATTGAAAATTTTCCCGTTAGGAGGAGTATTAATATCATAATGTATGAATATCCACACGATGTTCATGGAAAAGAAATGCGGACAATGCTTTTCGGCGAGGCTTTTCACACATCAAATGGTATAACATACTATGATCATAAGGAATACTATAGTACAATAAAAGGGAATATGCGGATCTTAATAACGGCTCCTCATGGTGGATATTACAGACCACTAAATCTCCCTATTAGACGTCAGTGTGAGGCTGATGAAGAAACATTTGAGCTAGCGAGAGAAGCAATAACGCATATATATTGGCTGAGTAGAGGAACATGCATTCCATCAGCCATTTTAGGGAGAATTCATAGATCAAGAGTAGACTTTAATTACGCGGAAGATTTTTATGAGTTATCAATAGCTCAAGAATATCACAATAGAATAAATAAATTGTTAAGCAGGGATGAAACCTTGTTAATAGACATTCATGGTATGAGCGAGTATAACAAATATGATATAGAGATAGGCACTCTATTCGGGAAGGCCACTTATAACAGAGAGGATATCATTGAAGCAATAGTCAGTGTGATGGAAAAAGCAGGATTGAATGTCTGCATAGATAAGAAATTTTATGGCGGATTCACAATCAAGAAGCATGGAGGAAAGAGAAGTACAATAGCTATTCAAATTGAAATAAATAAGCGTCTAAGAACATTTGATAACTATAAAAAGACGGCAAAAATATTGGCTGAAGCCATATGGGAAGCATGGAGAACTATGAGCTATTCGAGGCGATAGCCCATATTTTGTTATATATAAGGACTAAGAGTAAATTCATGTTTTCGTCTAAAATAATAAATTGCGAAACTTCGCTTCCGTACGCGGCTAAAGGCTCATGATATTCCCAGTAAGAGAGCTTCATCCATACGCAATATACGTTCGTAAATTGCCATTGTATCCCCGATGATAAATTCGGGGGCATATATATTGAGAATTCTCCAGTAACATTGACTGCTAGAATTTCTCCATAGAGAGGGTCATTGATCAGATAATTTAGCTCAATCGTTCTATTTCCAATTTGGATTAAGACACTATAATTAGTTACACTCAACACTGTAACATTTAAAATGGTGTTCGTAAATTCTGATAATGCGGTGTAATTTAGTTTGGCTTCGCTTATGCTTGTTCTCTTTAAGTAATCAATCTTCTCCTTGTAAAAAGCGACGGTATAATTATTTATATAGTTAGCCCAAACGTACTTAGAATACGTAATATTTTCGCTAGGATAAAAGGGTGGAATGTCCAATAGGTCTGTGTAGTTGAATGATTCTGCTCGAATAATGGCTTGTAATTCGTTATCACTGCTATAAATTCTCGTTATGTAAATCTTGTATCTTCTCTTTAATGATTCTGTGTAAAGGTAGAAGACCATAATAGACACGATTAATGTTAAAATAATAAGTAAAGATATTATCTTCTTCAGCATTAAGAATCACCTAAAAGACAAATTGCTATGATTTGGTAATAAAAATAAATGTTCTAGAACGGTTGCGTTCAATAATGTGAACGTAGAATGATCGTATTATTCCGTATAGAAAGGAATTGTCAAAAACAACCTACTTAATAACATTGTGAATGTTGCTAATTCTTATGATATTATAAAACACGGGGCTCTTTCAGAAGCTTATAGCAACTTAGATATGGCTAAGAAAATTGTCAACATGAGTATTGATGATTTTTTATCGGATTTTCGTAATGTACTATCTTTAAGACATTTGATTGTTCAGTTAGCGGAAATATTATGCGACATCTGCTTGCATATAGCAATAGAAGGTTTTAAACAGAAGCCAGAAACGTATACTGAGTGCATATATGTTCTTAAACAAAAGCATGTGATCTCAGAGGATACTGCAAAAGTTACGAAAAATTTAATTCATTTGGGAAACAGAATAATACACAGATACTGGATCATAGATGATTCAAGACTCTATAATGAGACCAAAAATATTGGTCTAAGAGCCTATAAAAATGTTCTTAAAGAGGTTGAAGAGTATGTCAAGAAACAAAATACCATGGATTAATGTAAGCAAGAAAATGAGAGATCAGATTCTAAATAAATTGCAACAGTACGCTAATAATCGTAAGGATATTAAGATGCTTGTGCTATATGGTAGCATTTTGCGTAGAGACTTTATTAGAGATATAGATGTAGCCATACTTGTTGAAGAGAATGAAAGAGATCTGCTCAAGCTTGAATTTGAGATAGAGGAAGAATTAGAAAAAATACTTAGAATGCCCGTTGATGTAAGGTTGATTAACAGAGCGCCCTCCTGGTTTATTAAAAAAGTCATAAAGGAAGGTTTGGTCTTAAAAGGGGAGGAAGTAGCAATAGCCATATACAAAAAAGCATTGGATGAAATAGAAGGACTAAGGATAAAGATTAAATTATATACAAACCAGCGAATTTTCGAGTAATTAGAACAGTAAGAATCATGATTCCTCTTTACTCAAGCCCCCATTTAAGTCTTCTGGACAATAAAATAGTTAGTACGATGAGCCATATAATTATAATCAACAATGGATACGCAAAATGACATGCTGTTTTATGTAGTATAATCCAACGACCAATTTCAACTAATGATACCGAAGGCATTATTAAGCATATTATTCTTAAACTAGGAGGAACTATAGTAAGAGGATAGTATACGGGTGGTAAGACTATTGTAAAGGTATTCAGTGGATTAGTAATAGCGGAAATATTAGTTGGATTTTTTATTCTGAGAATTATTGAAAGTGATAGAAAGGCCCCTATTGTCAATGCTATAGGAATCAGCATTAAAAGTAATAGGAAAGAATAAAGATCTATACCCACAATTATGGCTAATATGGTTGCGGGTATAAGGCTTATTAACATGAATGGAGAAGTAGCAAGTATAATCCCAATAAAATAATCTGCGAGAGTAACTGGAGAAGCTACGTATCTTTCATATTCCCTTCCAATTCTGCTCCATCCAATAGCTTGAGCCACTATATTGAGTCCTTGGCTCCATGCTCCAGCAATTACGTAAGCAGCAATCAGATTCTTAAGAGCTTCGAGATGCCCCCAAGCAAATAAGATGAGTATAAAACCTATACTCCCTATAATGCCTTGAAAGATCCATAAAGGCTGTCTCTTAATCCATCTACTTTCTAGATAAGCTATGCCTATTATTCTTTTAATTCTCGTTACTAGACCCAAAATTTTCACCTTTCGTAATTAGATATAGATAGGCATCTTCAAGCTCAACATAGCCCATAGAATGAATTTTCACGTTAGGATCGATTTCTTCAACCAAATTTATTGCTTCTCTTCTTGTCTTCGTATAAAGAATTACTCTATCTCCTAGATCTATAAATGAACCTAGATCATCAAGATTAATGAATTTAGATTTTCCAATTACAATTTTGTATTTATATGGCAGGGAGTTTATTAACTCCTTTGGTTCGCCTTCAATAACGGTTACGCCATTATTTATTAATACAACTTTATCCGCTAAAATTTGAGCTTCTCGCATATCATGCGTGGTCAATAAAATACTAGCGCCGCTGGATACGATTTCTCTTATGGAACGCCAAACGACTTGTTTTATTTCGGGATCAAGACCGGCTGTAGGTTCGTCAAGGAAAATAACATCTGCATTAGTGGCCAAAGCGGCAGCAACAGCAACTCTCCTGCGTTCTCCGCCACTTAAGGTTCTACATGGTTTATCCTTAATATTACTAATTTCAAAGAGATTTAGCCATTCTCTTGCTTTATCCTTAGCATCATATAAGCTCCATCCTCTAATAACTAAATTCCAGGTGATATATTCCTCCGGTGTAACGTCCCATGGCACACTATAATCCTGCGGTAAGTAAGCAATTCTTCGGCGAATTTTCTCGTAATCTTTTAGCACATCCATTCCTAAAACCCTGGCATGTCCCTTAGAAGGTTTGAGAACGGTTGTCAATATGCGTATTGTGGTTGTTTTCCCTGCACCATTAGGACCTACCAATACTGTGAGCTCATGATTTTTAGCTAAAAAACTAGCGTCTCTCAATCCCCAAACATTGTCAAATTTTCTTCCTAAGTGAACAGCTTCAATAGCAGCTTCAAGCATAATGGCTCCCCGTTGCTCAGAAATCCCGTGATGCAATTCTGATCAATTTTCCTTCAACTTTTGCAGTAGGGTCTAAGTTTACTCTATCAATATAATATATATCTCCACGGACTATTGCATATCGTCCTAAAAATACGCTTCTAGCTTTTAAATCTGCCCTTATTTCCGTATATTCTAGATATGCCTCATTACCTACGTTGACTTCATCATGGACAATGAATCTTGATTTTTCATTCTCACTAAATACTTTTAGATTCTCGCCTATTTTTATTTCCCCTTTTACTTCACTAATACCTCGCCCTGATAGTTTAATGGTAAGACTTTCTTTTACTTCTAAGTCACCTTCGACTTTCAATCCTCCATTTACTACACAATCCTCATTAACTGAAATATCCCCCATTATCATAATACCTCCGCTAATTCTCAACTCTGAGCATTTTAAATCACCTTCTATACGTATACCTCCATGTATTTCGACATCTCCAGAGCATTCAAGATCTCCATGAATTCTAGCTCCTCCATTTATGGAACAATCTCCATTGATAACTAAATCATTTGCGACAATCGATCCCCTAACAACTAGATTGTCCGAAAATTCCGCATCTCCATCAATAACGACAGACCCTGCGCATTCAAGCGATTTTGCTATTAAATCTCCATTAACTTTTAATCCTCCAAATACTTTAATGGGGACGTCATATTCTCCTCCTTGTAGAACACCACCGCCGCGAATTATTAATGCGCGATTATTCATCTCTCTCACCACACTTTTAATGATCCATAAATTTCTAGTCTATCTAAAATCTGATTGAGTACATTCTTAGGCCCATGAACAGAACCGTAAACAACGATTTTATATATAACCGAAGAGGCTATTGATGGATCTACATCATTAGAAATCTTCAACGAGCCGAATACATGCATGATTAATTTCTTTCCTTTCTCAGCACATCTAATTAGATCATCGCTTGTTAATTCATGGCTTCTAAAGATATCCATTATTATAAATTCATCAGTCTCCTTAATTTTGACACCTGTCCACATTAATTTACGTGTTTTTTCTTCGAATTCTCGGAATCTTTTTTCAAATTCTTGAAACCTCTTTGTAAAACGAACCCAATCGCCAGACGTGACTTCCGGTAATGCGACTTTTTCCTCTGAAATTTCATATTTTCTTAAGATTGCCGCAGCCCGCAATAGTGCTTGGAAAACGTCATTTATACGAGGGATAAGTATAGATTTTATTCCCCGGCTTATATCTTCAAAGGATAAATGATACTCTCTCCCAATGTAATCCACTAGCCCTACAAGATGCAATTGCTCCAGGTATTTTCTAGCTGTTGCGGGGCTTATTCCAAATTTCTCGGCTATCTCAGTAGACGTTGCACTGCCTCTCTCTCGTATATATATGTAAATATCTTGTCCCAATTTTTCGATCCCTAGAGAATATAAAATCCATCTAATTATTATCTCCTTATCAGCACTCGTAAAATCAATCTTACGAAGTTTTCTTATCGTCCACTCAGCTAATATTGTGAAATCTTTATTGCTAGTGCTCTCGGATGACATAATTATCCTCCATGCTCAACGGTCTTAGCAATATCATCTAATACTTTTTGGAGAATTCTCATAGTTCTTGTTCTAATAGAGGATGAAAGATCTTTAGAAACAAAATATGTATTACCCAGTTTGTCTATTAGTCCGAGACTATATAAAACATCAAGTGACTCCATAACTTTCTCTGATTTTTCATTAACATGCGAAACAATTTCATCAAAAGTTAGGGCTTCGCTTTTTAGTAAGAGCTTGTATATTTTCGCTCCGAGATCATCTATGCCTAAGCTTAATAAAGCCCAATCTAATTCTGAGCCTTTTGCAGGTTTCGGCCTCAATAAGCGAATTCGGAATTCGAAAATTACTTCATAGTTATTACTCACATCTATCTACCTTTAAACTAAAATTTTTTATCTT
>JAHKLF010000090.1 GCA_029856615.1 Candidatus Njordarchaeota archaeon | reverse complement strand
TCTCTACTCTAATGCCCTATTCACATTATTCCCCTTCACTCATGAACCCTTTGGATATATTCCATTAGAAAGCTTATCCTGCGGAACTCCCGTTTTAACGTATAATAAGCAGGGACCAAGGGAGGTTGTCATGCATGGAGAAAATGGATGGTTAGCGAAATCTCGGGAAGAACTCATTCGTATTGCCTTAAAAATCTGGCGTGAGGGGTATCCAAGTCGAATGAGATCTAACTCAAGATCACGTGCACTATTATTCGATATATCAAAAGTATACTCAAAGTGGCTCCAGATACTTAGTGTCTTAGCACCTTGAGTAATTCCGCATTTTTCTAATTTTGGTACACTTATCTGTTCAATTAGGATATAGTCTAGGCTAACCGTTGTCATATTCGTAACGTAAATGCCACGAAATTCTATAGTCATTGGGGCACTTATTGAAAAGGATAATGTGATGTTTTGCCACTCTCCTGGTCTAATTTCTGATCCATTAACTTCTTTCTCTGCTAAAATACTTGAACCCACATTAGCAGCTATATCTAATCTAATTACAGTTCCGTTCACAGAATTACTCACTTTTAACTTAAATTTTACAGAGTATACACCCGGAGGTATAAGGGAGTAAGGACCAAACCAGAATACCCCCTCACTCTCGCCTTTTTCATGCATAAGGACATACTTGGATGTTGATGTTTCATCGTATTTAATGTGGCCATTCAGTATATTGAGCGTCTTGTAATTGTGTAATTCTGTATAAGGCACGAGAAAAACAGGATCTCCCATGTACTCGTACTTATATAAGACTATCCCATCGGCTTCAGCGTATATTCCGTATGGATGCTTATTAAGATATCTAGGTATATAATCAATAGGTGGAGGGCTTGGTGGTGGAATTTTATAGAATTCTAACTTAATGTCTATGAGGATGAATTCTGGAATTACATCTGTTTGAGATAAGTAAAGGTACGCATGAACTCTATTTGATATATGCGGGAAAATATCGTTCTGCGTTAACACACTTGCATTTGGTGGTATAAGGGAAATTATTCTTTCCAAGTACGCTCTATGTTTCTCTGTAATATAACCTGTCATCCTCTTCATGAAGACCTTGTTCGCAAAAATGGAGGCTGAGGAGAAGAGAAGCGATGATATAATCAATAAGGCAAAAATTCTTTTTAATATTCTCTCATCAATCCTACCATTTCGAAATGCAAGCTCACGAATTCCCTTTATACTAGCTATAAATAGGAAAGGAAAAACAAATGCTGTGTACTGATAATTTATGGAAAAATATGGTGTATAATCCGTTAGAAATGAAATCAGAATCCAGGGTAATGCCAAAATTAGGTCTAAAGGAGATAAAAACGAGAGAAAAATCATAGGTCCGCACATAAGAATCAGGAACATTATTTTTTGATCTAAATTTCGTAGAAATTTCTTAGTGAGTACATTTAGATCTAGAGGAAACTTAAATAAATGAGAGAATTGCGAAGGAAGCGGGGAGGGATAGGGATTAATCAATACTTTTACCTTAATAGCGAATAGTAGCCATATAATCGAAATTATCATGACATAGATGGAATGTTTAGTTAATACCACTAATGAAACTTCTTCTCGTTTTAGGAACTTAACTACGGCTCTTCTATCTTTAATGAGTCCATATACTCCAAGCATAAAGGTTATTATTGGTGTGAATTCTATGGTTGAGAGAGTTAAGAAGAGAAAAACGTAGTATTTTTTATAGTCGCCCTTATCGAGATAATAAAGAGCCGAGAGAACAGGCAGGGGTAATAATGCTTCAAGGTGAAAATCAAAGAATGCAAGCAATATCAATGGGGGATATAGAAGATACAGTATAGTGAATACTATCGCGTATGGGTTCCTTAAATGTCTTTTAGCAATTAAGTATAATGGTAATGCGCTAAAGGAAACAAAGAATGATTGAATGACAAGAAGTGTTTCGGGAAAAGGAAAGAGCGCATAGATTGGTATGAATAACAATAAAATTGGAGAAAAATGAACTCCGAAGAAAGATCCTCTAGGATTAAACCACATATCGGGCGTTTCGTAGAAGAATTTTCCTGCAAAAACTGTCGTCCAAAAAGCTTGATTAAATATCCCAAGATCCCACGCTGTTGTTAGAAAAAGATGATGTCTCAATATTGTTATATAGGATAACAAGACGAAATGCGTGAAAATTATAGCTAACATGATGACATCATTGGATATGATCGATTTTCTTAGAATCTTTATCATCAATAATGCACCCTTGGTATGTGTTTAGATAATGTCACATATAGTTTTATATGCCTTTTAGCTACATCATCCCAGCTCCTATTAATCGTTTTTTTCTTTAGATTTTCTCCAAGTTGCCTTCGGATAACATTGTCTCCTATTACTAATCTTAAGGCTTTTTCTAATTCACTTACGTTTAGGGGATTTATAAGAATCCCCGATACTCCGTCTTCTATTTCTGCCTCAAATTTTGGTATCCTAGTGCATATAACTGGTTTTCCGAAGCTCATTATTCTCGCTAATACCCCACTGGCCTCATAAAAATAGTCAATATAGGGTAAAACAATCACATCAGAATTTGCAATTAGTTCATCTAGTTCTTCCTCACTCAGAAAGGCGCATAGTATTTTGACATTTCTCTCAATGCCAAGTTTCTTTACTAGTAATTTTAGAAAAGTTAAGTATTCGTCATCATCTCCAAAATGTTTAGGCCCTGCAATCAGCAGTTTGACATTTCTAAAATTATGGTTCTTCTTTAGAAACCTTCCAAATGCTAAGATTAGTGAGTGTATTCCCTTGCTTCTCCTAATGAATCCCGTGAAGAGAATTATCTTCCCTTCTTTACAAAACTTTTTTTGCATTACTCGTTCTTTGCGGACATCTACTCCGTGTGGAATCACTCTTATTTTTGCTAATGCGCAATTTGTCATTTCAATAAATTTCCTGGCCATTGAGTGATTGTGAAGTATGATTAAGTCTGCTAATTTTGAGATTATAATATAATAGATTTTAAAGAGTAGATAGACGGGAGTAATGGGGAGCCTACTTTTATTAAATATCCTTAAGTAGAAGAATATAGACTCACGTGCCATAATCCCATGAAGCGTGATCACAATTTTATATTTTAGAATCCTTGATAATAATAGCAGATAGATCGCAAAAAGCATTGTGATGAAATAATTCTTGATTAAAGTGAAACCTAGTTGCAAGTGAATTAGTCTCGGTTTGCATAGTTTTAAGCATCTCGTTATCGTAATTAATGACGAAATAAACGTGTCTTTATCCCAACACCTTAGTATTTTTGCACCAGGTATAACTTGCTTCGATCGATAATCGCTTAAAATAAGAATCGGAATGTGTTCCGCTACTCTGGAATAAAGCTTATGAGAATATATTGCTATACCTGTTTTTAGTGGTGGGAGAGGGGCTATTATGGCTATTCTATCCAAAGAGTTTCCCTCAAAAAATTTCTACATTCTAAATCTCCTTAGTGCTCAAACTTAGTTTCTTAAGTCTCTCTTTAAATTCTTTTCTCTGAATTATGAAATTAGGAGGAATTACGGCTGCTGCAAACGTATTTCTTATGATTTCTATATTTATTACCCAGTCGGGTTTTTCCAGATCGACTTCTCCTATATTAATACCTTTTGCAACTTCCTCTATTACCTTTCTGCGCTTCAATTTTGTGTCATGTTTAGATACCCTGATCATCCATCTTGAGTTCTCGGATATTCTTTCCTCTGCTTTCTTGATCACAAATTCTTTGAGCTCATTTATATCATTTGTGATTAATTCTACGGGAATTATTCTATGGGTGTATTCTAAAATCCAGGGCTTTTTTTGGATGTAAGCTCTAATAATTGGCATGCTCTTTATTACATCTCCCCGAAAAATTACTCCAAATAACCCTCGGAGCCACCATTTACCTTTCCTTATGAAAACGATTTCCGCATCTTCACAAATACCCGTAGCACGTAGAATATGCCATACTTCACTCGCTGCATCTAATTCAAAATATATATTAGAAGAAGCAAGAAGCTTGACATTACGAGGAATTATTGTATCATTGCTTGAGTTATAATGCATAAGTCTGTACACCATAAATACCTTGTAATCTCTCTTATGCTTATTTTAACTCCCCACGTGCTTTCTTCTTTTTCTTAGCCCTTCTCTTTATAGCAGCTCTTCTGCTAGGTCTAACTTTTTCTGCACCACGACCTTTATTCCTCAGACCACGCGCTTTTTTACCCGCACTAGTGAGGCCTCTGAATACTCTTCCTCTATGTTGCTTCTCAGTAATCCATGAAATTACTGGATCCGATTTTATTGTTGGGGCATTTCTTTCTACGAGAATTACTTCATAGTAGACATATTGTCCATCTTCCCCCACCCAGTATGAATTGAGAACTTCACAATTTCTATATTTCCTAGCTGCCCTCTCTTCCGCAATCCATTGAAGCGATTTTCTCACAGTATGCCCGATAACTCCCAAGCTCTTCGTCTTTCTACCACTGCGAGGTCTTGGTCTTCGCTGTCCTCCTTTGCGTACGCGTACCCTTACTAGAATGAATCCTTGTTTTGGTCTCCATCCTAGTACTCTGGCTCTCCATAAATTGGTTGGTCTTTCGATTCTGACTACTGCAGGCTGTTTCCTCCATTCAATTGTTCTTTTTTTCATCAATTGTTGAAAGACTTGTGATCCTTTATTAGCCCAGAAGTCCCTTATATATTTGTAGGCACCCATTGAAAATCACCTACCATACTGAAAAAGAATCACTGTATCTAAAAAATGTATAAAAATGTATTTCATATCGATAGTTATTCCTCATCTAATTCATGAATCCATGCCTTTTCATACCGAGATGTGGTCTGAAGCTGCGCTAAATATTTCTTTAACAAAGCTCTTATTGCTTCACGGATAAGTTCACTTCTATTGGGGAAAAGTTCCATACTTACTAACTGATCCATAACTTTGACCATCCATTCTGGTAATCGAATTGAGACCGGAATCAACAGGATCAGCCTATTTAACGCATTATGAGAAAAGTACGGATAGAATATGCAAAAACACATATAAAAGCCTTTCTTAACATTATAATTGAAGTTTCTGGTGAGATATCTGGAGGACTATATTAATGAATAAACAAAAATTTGTATATATTCCCGTCAGTTTGATCAACTTTAAACCCTTAATTATGGAAGAAATCAAAGCCTTACTCGAAATATTCTTAGGTAAAAAATTAGAGCTTGAGATGAAAGAAAATCTAATTCTTTTGAATTTACCACTGCATGTCGGCTTTCAAATAGCCTTAAGAGCCTCTCATTTAAAATATGCGGGTGCTATTTTCGAAACTGAAGAGGAGTTCTTGAGTATTATTAGGTTACTGTCTAAGTATCAAAATCATGAAACCATTTTTCCAAGCTTTCATGTCCGTTTGATAAAAACGAATGGAGGAAAATTACATGAAAAGGAACTAAGGGATCATGAGAAGAAGGAGATAGGAAGAATTGTAAAATTCGTGGAGAACCTCCTTCCTAACGCCTTTATAAACCTTCGTGAGCCGTCATTTATTGTCGATTTAATAGAATACAATGCCCAAAAATTTAAAGTTGTGAGATTACCGCTCGGTAGGAGAAGAATTACAAAACGTGATCCTCAATACCGGCTATTCGCACCACCAGCTACAATGGATGCTCAATTTTCAAGATTATTAGTGAACATAGCAAGAACAAGACCCGCTGATGTTTTTTTAGATCCTTTTTGTGGTTCTGGCTCTATAGTTATAGAAGCATCTCTTGTTGGTGCATATGCGCTCGGATTAGATATTCATCCAAAATTGATTTATGGTGCTCAAGAAAATTCCGAATATTTGGATGTTGAATCACGTTTTCTCATTGGCGATGCATTAAAGTTGCCATTTGGCGATTCAACTATCGATGCTATTGCTACTGATCCACCGTATGGACGTTCCGCAAGTACATTTCACAGAGAAATTCGAACCTTATATGAAGATTTTTTAGAAGAAGCATCGCGTGTGCTGAGAAAGAGTAGATTCATATCTATCTGCTCCCCACCAGTTTTATTTGATATCGCGAACTTAGCTGAAAAATTTGGATTTCATGTTATTTTTCAGCATAAGATACGCGTTCATAAAGGTTTAGAAAGATTAATCTCCGTATTTAGACTTTCTTAACCCCTTCAGTCTCCCTAGTATTCGTCTAAAAAAGCCTATTAAGGAATGCACTTCTCTACCCGTTAGAAAGCTCCTTCCCACTAGATTCTTTAGAATTCCTTTGTATATTGATCTTTTTTCCACACTCGTATCACTCATAACTTCATCTACTAGCTTCTCCAGAAACTTAATCAGTACGGCTCTTTCCTCGGGTGTTGAAGGTCTATAGGGCAACTTCCTTCCTTTTTGCATTCTTATCGAAAATTCGTAAGCTATAATTGCTACTGCGTGAGAAAGATTCATTGAGGGATAT
>JAHKLF010000009.1 GCA_029856615.1 Candidatus Njordarchaeota archaeon | reverse complement strand
GGTATATTCTGAATATTATCATGTTAGATTATTGAGATTACTTTTCATTAAGGGTGGGTTTTCACTGTCTATAGGGCTTACTGAAGAGATTTGATACGAGTTAGACTTGTGATTTGTGCGTTTTGGTGAATGTCTAAATCATTTTAGTCCTTTTTTATTGAGATTAAGTTCATTTAGATCCCTGGTCTGAAAGCTTGAAGCTGTTAAGGTTGCACCCGTATACTCTATTAGATTCGATGGACTGAGTTCATGGATTTCCTCTAACATTTTTTGCAAGATAATCATTTTTATTTAGGAAGTCTTGTCGAATCATTAGAACTCCTATACATTCTCTCTCGTATAAAAATGGGTAAGCTAATATGGCGACTTTGGGAGTGGTCTTTGTTTTTGGATAAAAGGTTTTAGTCGGGGATTGCTAAGTATAGTTCTATTTTTGCAATTATATTTTAGTGTCCTATTGTCATTTGGGGGTCGCATCTCAGCTATTTTTTACGGTTTCTTTTCTTTTTCTTTGCAGAATTTTCTAATATTGAAGTCATCTCTAAGGATTATGCCCTCGTTTACTGCTTCGATAGCTATGGGGTTTTTCTTTTTAAGTAGTGTTAAGAATTCGGATGGGGTTAAGGGGATGACTTCGAATCCTGGTGGGTAATCTATTTTCTTTAGTCTGTCTAAGGGGTTACCAGATAGTTCTGATATGAGTACTATATCTACATCACTCCATAAGTTAAAGTCTCCTCTAGCATACGATCCTATTAAGATTATTGAGGCCTTAAATGGTAGGTTCCTGGCCCAGTTCTTGGCCTCATTTATCACCTTCTCTCTTAGCTTTCTTCTCTCTTTAAGGATCTCCAAATCTTCTCAACCCACATAATAATATTTTTGGTGCATCTTATAGCATTCTCAGCATCCTCTCTAGTATAGTATTCATGAGGAGCCCCCTCAGCCCATGCATTAGGATATCTTGTGGGGACGTAAAGCTTATCCAAGGTCTTAGCAAACCTGATGATACCATCGGGAACGGAAAGTCCCTTAGACTTAATGTTAGTTAATAGCCTCGATATGCTGTGGCCGTAAGCAGGTAATCCTAGACCGTGTAACAGCGCTTTAACAGCTAATTCGGCAGCTTGTTGAGCCTTAAAGCAAGCCCAATTATAGTAGCCTCCCTCCAAATCACTATAAGAGGCCTCCAAGGTCTTCTTAGCTGATTTTAACCACCTTGAATATTCACCCTCATCAAGCATGAAGACCTACCTGAGTACTAAATTAAGTAGTTCACCATGCGATATTGTTTCGCTTAAATCTATTTTATCATACTCGTCAGCAATTTTATTAAAATAAGCGATGACATTCTTAATCTGCCTATTTGGATTTATGGTCATTGAGCCACTCGTTAAGTAACTTAGAGCTTATTACTTTAAGTGTGTATTATTTCATGGCTTATTTAAGCATTTTAAGTCGCCAGAAACAATGATAATAATTATAGTGCATCTAAATCTGGTAAGATGCATAAAGATGCTGTTGAGAAGATCGTGGTACATGTTAAGTATGATGGAGTTAGAAATTATTGTATATTAAATATTACTTCGTTATGAATAAAGATATTTTGTGGTAATTATTTTTGCGAAGGTTATTTTATGAGCTTAGATAAATTTTTTGCCGAGGGGTCCCGTACTGAGCCCTTCTTCGTTATTGAATATCCTGATTTTAATGTCGCTGTGGATAGAATAAAGAGAACATGGCGTACTCATATACTGATCATCTTCGGATACTCGCGGGTTTTCTACGAGGGAAGAGCTAAAAGTAGATTGTCTTGGGCTGATCATTTGGTCATTACTAAACCGGATGGTACGTTGCTTATTCATGGTAAAACCAAACGTGAACCGGTGAATTGGCAACCTCCGGGTTGTGTTATAACAGTGTTTATTGAAGGAGATTTTCTCGTTATTCGATCTAAGAGGATTAAGCCTTTAGAGATCGTTAGAATTGAGATTTCCAATCTTTATTTCTTGATTGGTGCTCGTCCTGGTAAGGGGCGTTTTGATAAATTTTTATCTGAGTCACAGATGGTTGATTTCGTGATTCGCAATCCAGAATTCATTGAATCTGGATTTACTCCAATTCAAAGAGAAGCGTATATTAAGTATGGTTATATTGATTTACTTGGAAAGGATGCTGATGGGAATTTAGTGGTTCTCGAGTTTA
Organism: Candidatus Njordarchaeota archaeon; assembly: GCA_029856615.1. Lineage (GTDB taxonomy): Archaea > Asgardarchaeota > Njordarchaeia > Njordarchaeales > Njordarchaeaceae > Njordarchaeum. Next base: position 14,053 of record JAHKLF010000009.1, on the reverse strand, counting down.
AAAGACGGCGTGCTGAGGTTCAAGATGTTGCGCAGTTGTCATTGTATGTAGAGGTTCTTCAGAAAGAGAAGAATGCGCGCGTTCGGGGTATTCTAGTTGCTCCTGACATATCTTGGAATGCACGTTTGCTTTTAAGAGAAAAGAATTTAGAATTTAGAAGGTTTGATATAAAAAGACTTTTATGAATCTCAGAGCGGGATTAACTCATCATTTTTAGGTCAGTAATCCTGACCGTCATCATGAATTACAGATTCCTTACTATTCAAATGTTGAGCGTCTTAATATTAATTTCTAATCCTTCAATTCCCTTAATTGAAGGTTAGTTGTTGCATGGGGGGACAGACATCATAGTAAGTGTAATTGTGGACAAAGAGTCAAGGAAATATAAGGGGTTTGGGAGTACTCAGATGCGCGGTTTTATAATTGTTTACTCGGACATAAGGAATTTTCTAAGGTCTAATCTTAGTATTAGAGAGGTTCTTCTAAATGTTATTCAGTCAGCTAATTTTGTTGGTGAGGATTTGCCAGAGGCTGATGCCTTGAAGATTTTGGATTATTTGGATAAGAATAATGTAGAAATATTTGATATTGGGGATAAATTGATCTATATTGTGTCCAATGGCAATGCGTTTTTAGAATTCTTTGAGAAGATACTTCGAAAAACGCTTATTCGGGAATATACTAATTTGAGGCTAAGGAGATACTTCTCTTGAACTTTTTAACTACTTTCACAGATCTCCTAGAGATATTACGAACAAGCATATCTGCTCCTTTAAATGGATAGTTTAGCATTAGAACTCTTGGCCCTTTGATCTTTGCATTGATATTCAGCTCCTGAAGAGCTTTTATCACTTCGGAGGCATTTGGAGTGTCCGCTGGGTAGCTGCAGAAATTTGGGCATTTGGTGCATGGACCATCAATAAAACATGCGCTTGGACAAGGTACATTAGCATTCCAAGAATTGGCGCAGCATGTAGATGCCCATGTGATTAGACCTTTCTTCTTTGCTTTATTCATCGCAATCTTTTTCTCTGGCAAAGGCACATTTCTTTGTTTTTCATCTATTATCTTTAATCTCTCTTTGATGAGTACGGTATTTAGCCCTAAACTCTCAAGTCTGTTAATAATTCTTCTTGTAACACGAAAGCCTCCAATAACTACTCCGACTGCTCCAGAATCTTTAGCTGCTTCTAGAATATCTTCTATTTCGTCCAGGTTTATTCCCGGAATTAGGGGTCGTAGGAATAATACGGGTTTTAATCCCGCATCTCGTAAATTTTTTATTGAGTCTAGTCTTTTCTCTGGAGGAGGAGCAAATCGTTCTAATATATCATATTTCTGCATGGTAATTATTGTAATAAGTGGGGAAATAGGAGTATTATACTCAATTGCGATACTTGCGATTTTTTCTGCTAGATTTTTTGAGATGTACTGCTTTGTTGAGAATTGAATCGGATTGCCCAATTTAGCGAGTTCTCTTAAGTATTCTAATGCTTTGCTCGGGAAAATGAATGGTTCCGAAACAGCGCCGATCGCTATTAGGGTTCCGTGTCTACTTGGTAAAAAACATGGATTTGATAGGATAGCATATACGAGTTCTTTGCTTGATAGGGGATAGGGTCTAGGACCATCGAACTTAAATCCCATGTCTTCTATATAACAATAGGCACATTGAAATGGGCAATTAATTGTGACATGAACTGTGAGACCGCACCATCTAGGCGGTCTTCTGGCATGAAAATCCCTTAAAGCTCTTTCCTTTTCAGAATCGGTTAGCTCTTCACCATACATAGAAAATAATTCGGACTTCTTAATAATTAGCTCCATTGGATTTATCTTTTCTTTGTTACTCTTCACAAAAAGCAACTCCTAAAAATAATGAATTGGATAAAAAATACACTCATTTCATGAACTTTTCCTCCCATTCTTTTAGATGCTGAATGCTCTCTTCTATTGATGCAAACCTTTCTCTCACAGCTTCGACATCCTCTCTGGTAACTTTATTCCTCCCATTCATTTTTGCTCTCTCAGCAGCGGGAGCCATTAATTGCACGGCATACCTTAGAGAAATTTCAGTACCGTATCTAACGAGTAATTCCATTGCATCGTCTCCTAATTCAATTCCTTCTTCGCGTGCTCTTATCTTCAGAATTTCTCTAACTTCCTCTGCATTATAAGGATATGTTGGAATTATTAATAATCTGTCGAGCAGATCGAGAGGCATGCCATGAGGAGAAACAATATCTGTCCCACGAATCTTCGTTAGACCTCTATTCGACGCCATGATGACAATAGGAGCAAGTTCCGATTCAAGAGCACGATTAAGAAAACTAAAAGCTTCGATGTCCAGCATATGGATTTCATCTAGGAAGAGGACACCCGGGATTATCTCTGCACGTCCCTTCTCAACTTGCTCCTTTACCCATTGATCCACGTGCGCTCTTGTCTCAGGGTCTATTTCCTTTCTTTCTTCTGCTCCTCCGAATAATAATGAAAATATTCCTCCCCCTCCTCTTTGCTTATGGAAAAGCTCATCCAGTTCATCGAGAGTTGTTGTCCAAACGAATTCGCGCTCCTTCTCAACGGGTCCAGAAGGAACTGGCACGCGAGGAACCCTTCCTATATCGTATCCAAGTTCCTTTGCGGCTTCTTCGCTAATACCTAATACGCTTACTCTCGCAGTTTCCTTGTCTATCATAATTACCATGCCCTTCTGAACCCCTCGGCTAATCATCTCCTCCGCTACTTCTGGTCCAACGTTATATGTCACTCTCTCATCTTTTGTCCTTAGTGTCAGCTTTGCTTTCTGAACAACTCTCTGATAGGGATTAAACGGATGCGGTACGAAGTGAGGCTCGAATTCAACAACCTCCCCCTCAAGCACCATCCTTTTTTCTCTAAACCTAACCCCTATTGCTTTGCGTAATGCACGCATTAAAACTTCAGTTTTCTTTACCTCCGCACTATAAATCTCGGATCCGCTAAGTTGAACAAATGGCACATCACTCCCAAGCTCTCTAGCAATCCCAATTGCTATTGCTGTTTTTCCAGTTCCCGGGGGTCCAGCAAGAAGAACAGCCCTTCCCGCCATTTTGCCTTCTTTAATTAATTTTACAACTAATCCTGCGGCTTCTCTTGCTTTTATTTGCCCAACAAGCCCGTCGCCTATAAATTTAGCTCGTCCTTGATCATCTAAGCCTAATCCCTTTACATGACTGTGAGCCCCAATTCGTATGAATGCGCGCGTGGCCATAAGTAATCACCTCTATTTGCTTGGAATTAATTTCCGCTTTGGTGTTAGAAGAAAGACTAATCTAATAATATGTTAAGGAGGTAAGGGGATACTATTTAAGCATAAACTTATATATACTCACCCGAGGCATGACTGACTAAAAATAATTATTTTAAATCAATAATTTTTGCATTATCTTCTTATAGAATCACTCATAAAATTTCATTAAAAGCTTCGCATTTTTAGATGATGATGAAAACTGGGCCGACTGAATACCTGATGATGGCTGGGACGTCTGATTTTAAGCGCTGTATGGTAAATGCTCAGATCGGCTCTTCTTCTTCATACAATCTGCTCTCGGTCTTTTCATCATTGCTTATTTAGTCTTTAAATAATGCTTTAACGCGTTAATTAGTGTTTCTGGACTTGGCTCAAATATAAAATCTGCTATAATTATCATATCTGTATCTGTTGTTTCCTCACCGATAAACCCTCGGACTGCTACTTCGGTACCCATTAATATCTCCCTCGCCATATTTAGTATATTCTCAGAGTATTTTGCTTCTTCGATGCCGCTTAGCCCCATTTTTATTAGAAGATTTCTTACTCCTCTATCTCTTAAAAATACGCGTGCACTTTTTGCATCATCATCCATGATTAGGATAATTGTAAAGTATTTTTTACCTCCTTCAGTGTGCCCCTTGATACAGTATTTTTTACCTTGAGAATCTGTAAACATCGGGTATTGGCATTTTTCACAATATTCAATCTCTCCAACGAATTCAACTTCGGTTATTGTTCCAAAGACCGTTTCATAGCTCCCTATATTTGCTAATGAAAGAGGTTTTATATTTACATCTCTCTTCGAGTTACTGCCAATCTTGATTTTACTCTTATCCCCTACAAACCCTATAAGCTCCGCACCTTTAATTTTCTTGGGAATTCTTACATTCGTTATGATTAGTTCGGTGTTCGTTGACACCTCTTTTAACTCATCGAGAATACTTTCGTTCCATACCATAAGGATTATCGAGTCTCCCCTGTCGTCACGCAATTTGATGATTCCTAAAGGCCCTTTCTCCTTCTCTAGGCGCTTAACCTCGGATAAATATCCTTTCACGTTAATTCTGCTGCCTAGTTCAATTTTCTCAAATGTATCTATTATAGTCTTATCCTTTGGCGTTTTTTCCTTATAAATCCCTTCTCTCCGAGCTTTATCTCTCACGGCTTCCCATGAAAGATCTTGGGGAAAAACCTTAGGACTTATTATAATTTCGTCATTTAGGGTAGAAATATGGAGCTCCACAAATCTTCCATACGCGCTTTCTCTGGCAATAGCATTGATACGAACTGGTGTTCTGATCCTTAAATTTGAAATACTATTAATTATCTCCTCACGCCAAATAATAATGCGCGCAATACCTGTTTCATCTCCCACTAGAAACCATGCATATTTTCTTTCGGTTCCTCGTTTATCAATATAGGTCTTGATTCTTGGCGGGGAAAGAACGTAACCGAATATTATATTTCTGTTTCCTATTCTCAGATCCCTGATTTTATCTCTCCTTACTCCTATATTCTTTATAGCTGAGAGATTACCAAAATGTAATTCTAATGGATCTTCGCCTTTACGAGCGAAGTATTCATTTTTCCTTAGTATTCCTCCCTGCAGTATAACGATATCTCCTAATGATGCATTTTCACTAACTAAATCAATTATCTTATCCCATAGTATTACACGGATTTTTCTGCGCAAATCTGCCTCATCAGCTAAATATATAATCTGTTTCCTAACTGTCCTACCATTTTCTCGTTTAATCTCATTGATATTACTCTTTCCTACTAGAACCCCCCGCACATCAATTTCGAAATCCTCATTAATGAGCTCCTCGGATAATTTAATTATCTCAGAAACCGTCATTATGCGCGGAAGAGGAGGTAAAATTCCAACAGGGTACATTAATAAGTCGGTCTCATCCAAATATGAAATTTGAGAGTCATCACTCACAATAATTCTCTTAAATCTTCCAGTAAATTCTAACGCGCGTGCATTTCTTATCAAAATCGCATCTCCATCTTCTAACTTCAATTTTTTGCATATTTCTGCTTGTCTTCCTTTTAAAAGTACTAATGCCCGCCCACTGCCATCATCTACTACAAGTAAGTGTTCATCTTTCTTTTTAATAGGAATTACTCTTACGATCCTCCCGACTATATTAATTCCGTACATTTTTGGAGCTATATCTGAGATCTTTAAAATAGCATGTTCACTTGTGAGTTTATTAATCAACTCTGGATCAACGATACCCGCTCTTTCGAGTAATATAAGCATAGCAATTTTTTCTGAAATTAATCCATGAGATTCTTCCTGAATTCGTTTGATGCGTTCATCTAATTCCTCCAAAGTAATACTGAGTCTCTCGGCAATCTCTTTCTTGATGATTTTTATATCATTAGTTTCTTTCATCTTTTACACCGGGGGTTCTGAATGACAAACGACTCTTTGAGTTACGTAGATTTAGATATGCAATGTCCCCTATGTCGTAAAGGTAAGCTCTCTATGTTATATAAGTTAACAACAATCCCGTATTTTGGCGGTATTCTTACTATGTCGATAAAATGCTCATTCTGTGGATTAAAAATATCGGATATAATGGCCATATCTGATAGGGGGGAACTTCCCGAGAAAAGCGAAATTAAAACTTTTAAGAGTAAAATGGGTGACCTCATCGTATTATCTGCTGGTGCAAAAGTAGAAATTCCAGAATTGGATATAGAGCTGTATATAAGTGGTGAGACTGGTGGGGAAATAACTACTGTTGAGGGAATCTTATCCGAAACATTAGAGTACGCCAAGATACTAGCCAAGGATCCATCAATAGAGAATCCCAAAAAATTACAACGAGTTCTTAAATTACTTAGAAGGGAGATAGAGGCTCCATCTGGTTTATTAACCATTGTAATCATAGATGAGAACAGGCGAAGCGCTATAATACCACATGAAACTTGGGTAAAAAGAGCGGAGTTAGCAAGAGAAGAAATGCTAGAGTTAGAAGAAAAAGAAATCATCTCGCTTGGTAAGGAAGCTTTAAAGAAAAAAATTAAAGTTTAATTCGGTTTATCCGGTTTTTCACTCTATCTCTATAGGGATACTCGTCCTACGTTTTCTTACCCTTATTATTAGTATATGTCTATCCTTATCAAAATATACTGAGATATCCTCGGGTCTGAGGGAAGATGGTAAAGATATCTCAGCAGCATATTCTTTGAAAATTGTGCTTCCAGTTAGCCCCGGATACATCAATGCCTTATCAAGTCTCGCTCGAATCCTTAGAGTGTCCTCCTCTAGTTCTATTTTTATATTATCTTTCTTCGATACCCCTAACAGTTCCACGTAATAAATTATTTCTCCAGGTCTGTGTTCCTCAAGAATTCTGGGTCTTGCGACACCTTCTGTTTTGGATACAAAATCCTCAACTTCTTCTGTTATGTGAGATATATGCTCCCTTGGTCTCCTCCTTCTCAATCTAACTTCCTCATAATATTCATAGTAGAAGAAGAATTCCTCTCCCATACGCCTCCCCTCCTTTATGTATATAATTCGCTTATTTCCTTAGGCAGCTGAGCTTTAACCGCCTTCTCCAGTTTTCTCATCTCTAGTCTTATCTCTTCTGCGCGCTCGAGAAGCTCTCTCGTATCGATTTCCTCTTCCCTATTTAGGATTTTAGCAAGTGCTTCTAGCAGTTTAGCAGCGCTTGCGGGGTCTGCTGCGAATGGGGTGGGGAATGTTTCTGATAGTAATACTAATCCAGATTTGTTCTTTACTAATCGATCATTCAGTACATATGCGAATGGTCCACTTAATGTACCATTGCTGATAAACTGGATATTAGCTTTCTCTAGAGCTTTAATTGCATAATCACCTACAGGAGCGCCTATCACAGATATCTCTGAATCACTTTTCGCCATTCTCGCTTGGCTTGGTGCCGAAGCCAACATTATTGGTAAATCTATGTTTTTCTCATCTATAAGTTTGATTATGAGGTTAGCTAATGGTATCATCATTAATGGATCAATAGGTGCCTCATAGAGAAGAAGAAGGATATCATCTCTGGCAAATAATCTAATTACTGGCTGAGGTTTTCTATTTTCAAACCTTATTAGAATAGAAGTTGGTTCCGAGAAAACAAATCCTACACGCTCCATTTTGAGATCCTTAATTAGTTTCCTTGCAACAAGAATACTAACTAAACCTACTTCTGGAATCGCGACTATCAATACTTTATACTTTCCGCTTTCAATAGGTTTTTCTTCAACTATTCTAAAGAATTTGGGAGAGGTTATTCTTAAGGCGCTCAGAAGAATCACCTTCTTTTTCACTGGCATAATTATGAAATTTTAAAGGCTATGTCGGATATATTTTATTAACATTTTCTTCAATTAAATCATTTAATTCTATATTAAGCCCGTATCCCTTAGGAAGAATCCTATAACCGCTTTTTAATACTGTTCTCTTACTGATTAATATGTCCTCTTTTAATAAGTCAGAATCTAAATCTGCATAGTTTATAGGGATAACTGATGCCATATAGGCATCTGCGGTTATTCCAATATTCGTCTCACTCGAACAACCGATCATTACGATCATTCCTAAATCTCTAGCTACTCGTCCCATGCTGATAACTTCTACAGGATCTCCTGCTTTCCACAATTTGAGATTTACACCATCTACACAACCTTTAAGCTTATATACATCTTCCGTGACTCTAGCGCTTTCATCCGCTATTATTGGTATGGTTGTAATGCTCCTCAGCTCGCTCATTTCCCTAATCATACTTCGTTTTAATGGCTGTTCTAATAGTTCAATATCAATTCCCCTCTTTTCTATCTCTTTCAATATCTTCTTTCCTTCTTCTAGACTCCAACCTTGATTAGCATCCACTCTAAGTGAAGTGCCTTCTGGTAATATTTTCCAAACACTCTCAATTCTTTCTAAATCCTTTCTTATCCCTCCTTTCCCAACCTTTAGCTTTATAGCTTTGAATCCCTCGTCTAACGCTTTCTTTACGTCTTCTATTGTTTCCTCTATAGGTTCTATGCCAATCGTGATATCCGTTAATATCTGCTCCATTAAAATCTTACCGAATAACTCTCCGAATCGCATTTCATTAGCTCTGGCAATTATGTCTAGTATAGCGAGTGAAAAAGGCACTCTTATATATGATTCTTCATTACTAATTCGTTTAACAAAGAGCTCGAATGCTTCCTCAATAGAAGATTCTCTTATAATTCCTGCGTAATATACAAATTTTCTTAGAATTTTATCTTTCTCATCTTGCGACTCAGGAAGATTACCCTCGCCTATCCCAATGATGTTCTCTCTTGTTTTAACTAAAACTAATATCATCTCCTCTTGGTCAACGCGTTGCGTTGCTATTTCGAACGGTTTATGATATCGCAATATAGTTGTATATAACTCAACATTCATTATTTCATCACACACTTTTTTTGCATACGAATAGATTCTTGTTAATAACTCTTCTCTATTTCTCTCCATATTTATGATCCCCTAGCATCATTTCGTCAGCAAATTTAACAGCTCCTCAGAAGGTTTTTCTTTCGTTTTTATGGCAAGTATACCGACCTTCTTCCTGAGCATTATTATTGATTTCTTAGTTCCATGTAATATAATATGACTAAGATCACCAACATCTTCCATTCTTAGTAGCTCTGCTATCACATTATCAAGACTGAGAACCGTATTGACAAGCTCTTCTGGGATATTTTCTTCTGATTTCTCTCCGGGATAAAAAGCCACATAAATTGCCCCTTCAGCTGCTTTTCTAGCTAATAATATAAATTCTATTTCAGGGAATCGACTACCTAAGCTTTTGAGAATTTCCCATATTCTATCCACTGGATATATTAAATATTTCACCTCTCTGATTCTCTCAATTGCCGGTACCTCTATTTCTTCGATAACCTCTGTTCTCTCTAATGCTTTAATCTCTGGAGTTTCGGCTTTTTTAATAACTACCTTAGCAGGCAGGGCAGCGATATACCGTTTAGCCGATAAACTTTCTATCAAGTCTCTAGGAGCTGTTAAGGATATGAATAAATGCTCAAGAATGTTTAAGACAGTCCTTACTTCTTCTTGATTTAATGCGTTTATAATTAAATGAGGAACTTCATAGTTCCAGTAAGATTTTATTTCATTAGTAAGACTGTCAGCTAATTTTTCACCTATTTTTATCGCTTCGACGTTTACGCCTAAATCTTTTTTTGTACCCACAATCACAATTCCTAATAGATTAGGTATAAATCCTCCCCCAACTATCTCTTCATCCACCATTCTGTGAAGCATTTGTGCGGATATAGGATCTGTAGCGTCATAAAAAAGAATTATTCCAACACATTTAGCTAGACTAAGAACTCGAATATTATCATATCCTTCTTTTCCAGGTAAATCGACTATCATTAGTCTATACACTTCTAATGGGACCTTCTTACCTTCCATTTTTCGATAAAATGTTCGTTGGATTTCATAACTTTTTGCTTCAGTTGTCGGGGATAGCTCCTCTGAAGGACGGCCTAAGAATGTTAGCAAAAATGCTGTCTTTCCTGAGTTTGATGGTCCGAAGAGAGCTATCTTTATTAATGGAAGTTTCCTCTCTTCTGCTGTTTCTTCCAAGATAACTACCTCAATAAAAATTATACAGAGTAACAAAGTTACGAATACTACAATAACAATGTGGCCTTTGTTTAAATGAATTTAATATGTGGGAATTCTCAATAATATTTCGAATATAAATTTGATACCGAAATATCGTTTATTTATTTTTACTGGTGACATCATATTGATGAACCAATTATGCCGAGAAGTTAATGGGTGTAAAAGCAGTGAACTCACGTATTAATATGAGGGAAAGTCGTTACGCAAAAGGTAATCCTTTTAGATCCATCTATATCCCAAAGGATCCAAAAGAGATCTTAGATACCGCATTTAAAAAAGCTCTAAGAATATCACCTCCAGGAGGAATTAGATTGAATATAATAAAGCGAAAGAAGAGCGTCACTATAACTAGGATAAAAACGCTTAGTAATGAGCTATACAAGAGACTCTTGAAAATAGTAAAGAGTCTTCCATCAGTAGATAATATACATCCATTTTATGCGTCCGTGATGGAAATCTGGTTATCAAAGGATGATTATAAGCGATATATTGCAAAAATACATGGTGCTGCAAAGCTAGTACAGCGTATAGCTGAGGATTACATTTTAAGGATTAGGTCTACAAAAAAGACGGAAGAAATACCGGTCAAAGAGGTATTGGATACAATTGATAAACTAAGGATAGAAGCTTATGGAAGAATCTCATCCGTGATAGAAAGTCTAAGCACAGAACTAGCGCGACTGGCGGATCTAATTAGGAAGATGAAAAAACTCCCAGATTATGATCCATCACTTCCAGCAATTGTCGTTAGTGGGCCTCCTAATGCGGGTAAAAGCTCTTTTGTTAAAGCTGTTTCCAACGCTCGTGTGGAAATAGCATCATATCCATTTACAACGAAGAATATTACATTCGGCCACATTAATTTCATTGAGAATGGCATAATTATTGGAAAAGCGCAAATAGCAGATACACCAGGACTTTTTGATCGTCCAATCAATGAGAGAAAAGAGCCCGAATTACTAGCCCTAAATGCCATAAAGTACCTAGCTGACATAATAGTTTTTTTGTTTGATGGATCATATGAGCGCGTTATGGACTATGATGAACAGATTAGGGTTTATAAAACAGTTAGGGAGTTTCTAGGAAGAGATAAACCCGCGATTATCGCAATTAATAAGGTTGATATCAGAGATGATGATTTAATTACAAAACTGCGGGAGTACATCACAAAAAAAGAAAACAAAGAGTATATTGAGATAAGTGCTAAGAACGGATATAATTTAAATATCCTCACAGAAAGAATTAGGAGGGCTCTTGAAATTTCTTGAGCTTTTCTATATAATTCTTTAAAATCTCTCTTCTCCCTAATAAGATTTCCTTAGTAGTGGCTAGCTCGCTCTTGTAAGAAAGAATCACGAGTAAAAAAGTAATACTCGCTAGAATCATAAATGACTGGGATAGAATTATTGCTAATCTAAGCGAATTTAAATAATCTGATAGAAAGCCGGTTAGTACTATACCTATGCTTCTCCCAAATAAACTGAAGATCCACATAATCGATATTGCAGTAGCTCTCCTCTCTGGTAAGTTCACATCGGAAATAATAGAATCTCTAATGGGTCTTAGTATCGAGCCCGCGAAAATTCCAATGAATCCAAATGTAACAGCCACGCTTATCGATGAATCACTTATAACTATGTTTAGCGTCCATCTAAGAGCCGGCATAAGGTTATTTTCATAAAAATCAATTATTGGTAAGAAAGTAAACATCGCTATAAGGAAAAAAGCCTCCCCGAGAGCCATAGTAGAAGCAAATACAGCTTTATATTCTGGCTTTTTCAGTCGTAATTTATCCGCAATAGGAGCTAATATGAATGCTCCTAGGTTCCCCGCACTTGCAATCCCCAGCAATATTGTAGCTATAATAGTGCTTGTTTTTGATTCTAACGCAATTGCATGAATTCCCCATGTGCTGAAACTCCCCCATGCAATGTACGTGAAAATCGATTGAAGTGTTAGAAAGATGTTTGTTTTACTCCGAATAATCTCGATGAACCCCTCTTTTGAAATTTTATATGAATATTTTGCTCCACTCAATATTATTAGATCATAGAGCTCTTCCTCAGCTCCGGCTCTAGGCGGCTCTCTTATAAATAATGAGAGAAGCAAAGCAAATAATAAAGGAATAATCCCAAATAATAATGCAGATCTCCACCCGCTCCACACGCCGAGTAAAAGACCCCCTGCAAATCCGATTCCTGAGCCAATGCTCGAGATAATACCCCAAATATTGAAAATCTGCACTCTTTCACCTATTCTAAATAGATCTGCTAATATGCTGTATGATATGGGGATAACGGGTCCTAGGAAGAATCCCGCCAATAACTGGCATATTAAAAGCCAAATAAAATGAGGAGCAACAGCCGATAGATAGGTAAAAAGGATAACAAGGGATACTGATATGACGAGAAGGAGCTTTCTGTTCTCAATTTTATCGGATATATATCCCCAAGGGATAGCTGAGAGCCCAATAATTAGCAGATAGAAGCCAGACATTATTCCAAGATGCATGTGAGTAACATTAAATTCTTGTGCAATTAATGGATAATTCGGGATCAGGATATAGATTTGCGTTGAAACAAGCATGGAAATTATTGAGATCATAAGTAAAGTCTCTTTTCTCTTAGTGAATGCTACAAAATTATCATCATTAGACATTTCTACACCATCTGAGATATACTACACGTGATAAATATGTTTAAGAGTAAAAATTTTACTCATACAAAGACAATTTTTAACTAATGCAATGATGATTCCCGCTACACCTGATTTTCATGAAGATAACTCGGCAATCTGAAGATTATGGTTCATTAGCATCATGTGAGTCTCTCGTAATCTTCCTCTTCCTCTGAAGTACCTTTCTCCGTCCAATATTCACTAATTTCCAATTTTTTCACACCATATCGTCGTGCTTCCTCTTCCTGTTCCCTCTCTTTAACGAAATACCTATACAGCGTGATTACAGCTTTGCCAAAGAGCTTCATAGCCTTCTTTCGAGTTAGATTTTCATTAACTAAATCTAAAGTTTGGGCCCATGTTCTTGCTTGTAAAACTCTCGCAATTATTACTAATTCGGTTAATTCGTCTAATTCTGGTTTATCAGGATCTTCATCAATAAAGTAAGCTTTGATTAGTTCCTGAATAGCATCTGATGCTAACTCGTAGCTTAGGATCCCCATATGATACGCCGCAATACGCTTCTTTTGAACTTCTGTTAATCTAGGCTCATATCTATATGGTCTCTCTACGCGACCCCAAATATATCCTCCCTTGAGAAGAAGCCTTGCTAGTCTTGGTTCCATATCGTAGTGCACATATCTAAGCCATTCAACAAGTCGTATTCTGAATTCTCTATAATACTCTCTGACTATCTGCTCTAATTCCTCCTTCAGAGGTCTTATAACTATAGTGGTATATTCTCCAGACACTTTATTACGCATTGGAGAGACATGAATAGGGACAAACTTATTCTTAAGCCAAAATCGAAGTAGCCTTTCATTTGCTCCAAAACCGGCTCCTATCCACGCGAATCCCCGCTCTTGAGCAATTTTAATTAATTCCTTTAAAGCCTTACTACCCAGCCCTTTACTCATTACATCAGGATGCGTTGCAATCCTTACGATTCTATATCCCCGCAATTTGGGGAATGTAATAGTTCTATAATGTTTTTCAATAGCCACGGGGATTAAATGCCCAGAAGGTTCCGCTGATTTATCCTTATAGATTTCCCATATTACTTTCTTAGGCAATCCTCCCTCTAGCGCAACTAATAATGATGTTACAATTCTACCAGAGGGAACTCTCAATGCATAAGCCTCATAATGCGGGGCGTCAGCCATGATAGCTAAATCTTTAGGCTCATTTCTGTAGTGCGCAAAAACATATATCCCTATAAATTGTCGTAGATCATCCTCTTTTCTGCCTAAAAACAATTCTTCCAAATTTACCTTCTCCAAACGTACTTTCAGATTCGTAATCGCGCGTAAATCATTCTCATCGAGTTTTACTGGTTCAGCATCTAACAGTAATGTATCAAATAACCATCTCTCAATTGGGTCATTCGAGGCATACCTAATCGGTTCCTCCAT
>JAHKLF010000089.1 GCA_029856615.1 Candidatus Njordarchaeota archaeon | reverse complement strand
GCTATTAAAACTGCTACTGCTATACTTGTTGGTGGGATTACAGCGGCTCCTTTAGAGGGAATTACTCATGTGAAGATAAGACCTACGGGTCATTTGGCAGTGTATTATGCTGGTCCAATAAGATCAGCGGGGGGGACGGAGACTGCTTTAACTGTCGTTATAGCGGATGTTGTTAGACGAGCTTTGGGTTTGCCTGAGTATAATGCTTCTGATAGGGAGATAGAGAGGTTTGTTGAGGAGGTTGTATTATACAATAGGTATTCGAGTTTGCAGTATCCTGTGGATAGGGATAAAATTGTCTTTGCATTGAAGCATCTGCCTGTGGAGATTACGGGGGAGGGTACGCTTGATGTTGAGGTTTCGGGGCCTTATAGGAACTTGCCGAATATTGAGACGAGTAAAATTCGTGGTGGTGCTGTTCTTGTTTTGAATGATGGAATTATTGCTAAGGCTAAAAAGGTGCTTAAGATTGTAAAGCGTTGTAATATTGATGGGTGGGAATGGTTAGAGGATCTCGTAAAATTGAATAAGGATGAAGAGGGTGAGGGATCAAATAAATCACTGGGGGGTAATAAAGTTGCTGTGGATACTACATATTTGAGTGATGTTATTGCAGGGAGGCCTGTTTTTTCTTCTCCTTCGCGCATAGGAGGATTCAGATTAAGGTACGGAAGATCTAGGAATACAGGTCTTGCAGCGGTTGGTATTCATCCAGCGACCATGGTTATTCTTTCAGAGTTTTTGGCTGTTGGGACTCAGATTAAAACAGAGAGGCCGGGGAAAGGAGCTATTGTTATGCCTGTTGATAGTATTCACCCACCTATAGTTAAATTAAGAGATGGATCGGTTGTCTGCGTGCAGAATATTCAGGAGGCTAAGAAGTTATTGGATGAGATAGAGAAGGTGCTTTTCTTAGGTGATGTATTAGTCGCTATAGGGGAATTTCTGGAGAATAACCATATAATTTTACCATCTCCTATTGTTGAAGAATGGTGGGTTCAAGAGTTATATGATGCGATAAGACGTGATGAACGTGGAGAGGTAGATTTCTCGGACATCATTAAAAGAGCGCGGGAGGATCCTATTTTTGCTTTTAAATTGACGAGAGAATTGGGAATTCCTCTTCATCCCCGATGGACGTATTTCTGGCGAAATATAACGGCGTCCCAGTTGATTGTGCTTAAAAAGGCGATTATGAAGGCGCAGGATAATATTCTTCCCTATGAGCGAGATATAAAGAGTATTCTGGAGAAACTTTTTGTCCCGCATAAAGTGAGTGATAATAAGATAATACTAGCTAAAGAAGATTTTGAAGCTCTTTATCAATCTCTTGTCAATATTCCAGACGATATTAAGGATAGTTTGAATGGCTTAGAATTAATAAATAAAGCGGGATTAAGGGTTTTTGATAAATTTTCCGTTTTCATAGGAGCCAGAATGGGGAGGCCTGAGAAGGCTAAACCTAGGATGATGAAACCTCCCGTGCACGTTCTTTTCCCAGTGGGTCTTATAGGATCTAGATCAAGATCTATAATTAGAGCTGCGAGTAATAGGGTGAGCAGTGAAGTTGAGGCTGTGAATAAATGGTGCCCGCGGTGTGGTATTCATACGTATGAGAACATATGCCCTAAATGTGGTCGTCGGACGCAACTAAAATACGTGTGTCCTAAATGTGGTAGCGAATATGATAGCAAGGGTGTGTGTCCAAGGTGTAAGAGTAGTCTTCTTCCTTACCGGAAATATAGAATTGATTTTGCTAAGATATTGCATGAGAAGGCATCGAAATTGAAAATTAAACTTCCTAAGGATGTGAAAGGAGTAATAGGTCTTACTTCTAGAACAAAAATGCCGGAACCGCTTGAGAAAGGTTTATTGAGAGGTAAATATAATCTATTTGTCTTTAAGGATGGTACGATAAGATTTGATGCCACAGACGCACCCTTAACGCATTTTAAGCCACGCGAGATAGGTGTTTCTGTAGAGGTTCTCAAAAAATTGGGTTACACTCATGACGTCTATGGGAGATCTCTAGAGAATGAAGATCAAATATTAGAGTTAAAGGTTCAAGATATTATCATCAATGAAGATTGTGCAGAATTTTTCGTTAGGGTAGCACAGTTCATTGATGATCTTCTCGAAAAATTCTATGGGCTACCAAAATTCTACAACATTAAGAATAAGGAAGATTTGCTGGGACATCTTGTGGTAGGCTTAGCTCCTCATACATCAGCGGGGATAATTGGTAGAATAATAGGGTTTACTAAAGCGCAATGCACATTTGCTCATCCCTACTGGCATGCAGCTAAGAGAAGAAATTGCGATGGAGATGAGGATGCTTTAATGCTTGTGCTTGATGTTTTAATTAATTTTTCACGAGAGTTCTTACCGAAGAGTCGAGGGGGGATGATGGATGCTCCCTTAGTTATAACTAGCATACTTAATCCGCTAGAGGTCGATAGTGAGGTATACAACATGGATACTATGAGGAAAATACCACTTGAATTCTATAGAAAATCCCTTAAATATCCATCTCCAGATGAAATAGAAGAGCTAATATCAAATATAGAGAAAAAATTGGGTAGTTCAGAGCAATATCGTAATTTTGATTATAGTCATGAAACGCTAAATATTAGTGGTGGGCCGCTCACGACATCTTATAAAAAACTGAAGAGTATGAAAGAAAAAATTGAATTACAGTTTAATGTAATGTCAAAAATAGCAGCAATTGAGTTAAAGGAAATATCCGATAAAATTCTAGAAGTTCATCTCTTCCCCGATATAATGGGAAATCTTCGTGCTTATGGTTCACAACAGTTTCGTTGTATTTCTTGTAACATGAAGTTGAGGAGAATTCCCTTGAGTGGAAAATGTCCGCGATGTGGTGGTAGGATTGTTCAGACAATATATAGAAAGACTGTTCTTAAATATGCTCCAGTTGCCAAACAAATAATAAGAAAATATGGAGCGAGTGAGTATAATATCCAGCGTTATAACATTTTTGAGCTGACAGATTTTAAATTCCTAGCTAGTGCCGCGGAGAGCGAGAAGTTAGAAGATATATTCGATAAAGCAGAAAAGTTGATAGGAGACGAGAAAAAGACTATTGCTAAGGGTAAAAATATTTTATCACTAGAGGATTTCTTTGTGTGATAATTGAAGAATCATAAATAATCTATATCCTAATTCTATTCTTTTGAGCATGTGGGTATACGAAAGATAACAATTATTAAATGATCACATTTACATTTACTTTAAACAATTGTATTCCCTATTAGAGTGATTCGTAATTCATTTTCCTGGTGATCTATTTGGAGCTCGAGGGTTATCGTCTTAAGGATGCTATTGAGAGGTCTCTAAAGAAGATAATTGAAAGCGGAGCTCAAAGCGCTTTAATGGTCAATCCGGAAGGTTTTGTGTTTATGGATATCGGAGACGTTGATGAACGAGATAAAGCTATTGCTACATTTTTTGTAGCTATATTCCCAAAAATGCAAGCTTATGTAAACAGTGCTTCCTCAAGGATTTTTAGCGAACTCATAAAGACTCAAGTTATGCTCAAAGACTTCATTTTAGGCCAAATGCATTTTCGGGTAGAAGATAGGGATTATGTGGGAATGTATGTTGAGGGATACTCTATCGTTGCTAGGGTATATTCATCTGAGTATTTAGACCGTGTAAGAGTTACTCTAATAAGAGCGGTTGCAAGTATAATTAGTCTATTGAGAAAATTTAAAGCTCATTTTGCCATCAGTCCGCTCACGGAAGCTGAACCAATAGTGCATGAAAGAGCTCCTTTACGACGCGTTTCAGAGGTCAAGGCCAAAATAGATTTTTCAGACATTGATGTAGCTTACCAATATATAAGAAAACTAACATTAGATGCGATTAAGGTCATTAATGAAGATAAGAGATGGAATGCGATTCTCAATAGTTTTATTGAATTAAGAAACTCGCTTTCATTATTATCAGAAAAACATCCTAAATTGCGCGAGGATAGTGTTTTCTCAGCTATAATGCGTTGGCTTGACAATACGGTGACAAAGATTCAACGCATGATTAGCTTAGGTAGGGAAAAAGTCAGCGATGATGAAAAACGAGAAGTGCTTAGACGTGGTCTAATGCAATTACTTGCGCATTTAAAGAGGGTTCTCTCTAAATTGGGTGGGCGGTAATATGAAGAAGACTATCGAAAATAATGAAGATAAAGAAGATAGGGTTTTCACGCGATTATTAATTCCAAAAGAGAGAATACCCGTTCTTATTGGTAAAAAAGGCGTAGTAAAAAAGCGAATAGAGGATGAACTAGGTGTTGAAATCCGAGTTGATAGTGGTAGTGGTGAAGTTATCATTTTTGCTCCTCATGACAGAGCAGAGATACTTCTAAAGGCTGTAGCAATCGTAAAAGCAATTGGTCGTGGTTTTTCCCCAGAGAACGCTATGCTGCTAAAAAATGATGATTATACAATAAGTTTGATTGATTTATCTAGATATGCGTCAACAAAAAATGCGCTCATTAGAATCAGGGGGAGAATAATAGGAAGGAAGGGGAAGTCAAGATTGCTTATTGAAGAACTTACAAACACGAAAATCTCCGTTTATGGTAAAACAGTAGCCATAATTGGTCCCTGGGATAAAGTTCCTTTGGCCGAGGAAGCTATTAGAAAACTTGCTGAAGGAGCTAGGCATGCGACAGTATTCGATTGGCTATATGAGCAAAAACGACTTGAGAAATTTATGAAGATGGATGAAGCACTACGAGCGCCTTATAAAAGGAAGTTTGAGAATTCCGAGGAAATCGAGTAATGATTTTTTCTTTTTCTGATCTTTGTTTTCCCTAGTGAAAAAACGAGAACAGTTATTGTTTCAAAGAAGAATCTTCTTGTTCTCAGAACCGCGATATTAAACCCGAGGTTATTAGCTATTTCGATGATCTCTGATGGATTGCTTAATGTTGAAATTACTAAAAGTGCTTTTCCTCCATCACGTAAATGGGCGGGTAATTCCTTAATAAATCTCAGTGCTATTTCATTACCTTTCATTCCCCCTACTACTGCGCGATAAATTTCCGGCGCAAGAATATGATCATATTCGCTTTTAGGTAGATAAGGAGGATTAAAAACTACCATGTCAAATAATTCACCTTTAACGGGCTCGAATAAGTCTCCAATTCTGAAATCTATTTCTACACTATTTAGACTTGCATTTCGCATTGCGCATTTAATAACAGATTCAAATATATCAGTGGCTACTACTTTTGCTCCCTTTTTAGCTAATAAAATTGCTATAGCGCCACTTCCCGTTCCTATCTCAAGTACTCGCATAGTAGGCTTTACGAATTGCAGGGCTGCTAGGGCTAAGAGCTCTGTATCATGGGAAGGCTCATAAACACCCTCACATATATCGAGCGTAAGGCCTAGAAACTCAATTCTCCTCATGTAGATCATCTTAAAATTTCTAAAATTCTGCGAATGATTTCATTTTTTATTCTTAGTCTATGTTGCAAAGTGGAATCTCTTCTTATTACGTAGACTTTACAATCCTTACGGCTCTTAATTTCTCTAATTAATGGATGATTATACGTATAGGAAATAACCCCGATAACGGGTTTTCCCGACGCTAATAATCTCCGTACAGCCTGTTCAAATTTCTCAGAAAATAATTCCATTTTTCCGATTTCATCAATTACTACTACATTTGATTCATCATTAAGCGCAGTAATTAGAGCATTTATGCCAATTTCTTCTAGGTCCATTAAGTTTACCCCATACTTTGATACTCTTGGCCCTGATTTTATTTCAATACTAGCTAAGATCCCTTCTCTTCCAGTTTTAATATCTATAATTTTAAACCCCCATCTGCGTCTATTAATAATGACTTCTGGACACATTATACCGGAAATAATAACACCGCGTCTCTTTAGATTTTCGATAATTTCATTAAGTAAAGTAGTCTTGCCGCTTTTAGGGGGTCCCGTTAGAAAAAAATTCTTAATGTACTCATGCATTATTTAACACCTCCGTTTCCGGATGATATTATTTATAAGCAAAAGTGGCTTTACATCTATTATGATTGTAGTGTTTCAATTAAAGTATCCAGAAAAATTCTTTAGGTTAGAAGAATGATGCGAGAAAAAGATCCGATAACAATGCTTTGGAATATTCTGAATGAATCGGATGGAGAAATTCCGATAGAGAAAGTTTTTTCGCTATTCAAAGAGCATGGATTCGACAAAAAAACAGCTGAAAAAGCAATTAGCTTTCTACATAGTCTATACTTTATAGAGTATAAAAGTGATGGAAATGGCGTTCTTATCAAGAAAAAGGAGATACTAGGCTTACCATTCGAGGAGCTACCTTGCTTAGGATGTGAGCATTTGTACGAATGTCGCGTAGGTGGGGATAGTCGACGACCAGAAAGCTGTCTCAAATTTGAAGCTTGGTTACAGAAATTAATTCAAAATCTTAAGAGAAAGTAAGTCAGTTTGCACTCATAGGTGACAAGT
>JAHKLF010000088.1 GCA_029856615.1 Candidatus Njordarchaeota archaeon | reverse complement strand
GGGTACATAAGTAGGATTTGAGCGAGTGTATTAAAGGAGCTAATCGTTCCTAAGAGGTAATCTGGAATTCCTTTACGTAACATATACACGTAAACTAGTGCGGAAATGCCCATTGTATTCGCATGCCTGAGCGTTAGTGCAATAACAAGAAGGTGCCCATTATTTCGCGTTATAAAAGTCTTCCCAGGTAACCTAAGAAGATGCTTAAATGAGGTTTTTCTTCGATAACTATTAGAAAAAGAGCCTTGTGCAACATTAGAATCTTTTATGAATATAAGAAAAAGTGCTGCAAGACCTATCAATAATGCTCCAAATATGAATAAATCTATAACATTAAATAAATACAAAATTAGCGATGCTGTATATCCTGATAGCAGGAATCCCAACGACCTAGAGGACGTGAAAATCGAAGTTTGTTTACCCGTCTTCTCTCGCGGAATACCGATTAATAAGAGTGAAAGAGAAACGGGTAAGAAAGCGCTTAAGAAAAAACCGTAAATGAATCTTAAAATGAGAATAGCAATGTATGAGATAAAAATCGCATGTAATAGTAAAATGACTTCTGCAGCGCTAACTGTGAAAATCAGAATTATTCTTCTATTGCCAATAGAGTCCGCTAATATTCCCCACATTGGCGAGAAGATTAGTGCTGAAGTCCAGTAAACAGCTGGTAGGATAGCTATTAGAAAATCTGGAACTTTATTAATAAATAGTACTTGTAAACCAAGCGCGGTCATTCCTACTGCTATATAGATTAAAGTAGTCGTAAGCGCTATAATTAAACTATTTCTATTCATCTTTCCTAGTCCTCATGAAAATAATAACGCACTAGCCCATCTGCTATTTATCATAGTAACCTGAATAAAAAGCGAAGCATATATGTAAAAGCAAAGTATTGCTATATGGGTAAGAAGTTCGCGATACGTGTCCTAAGAGAATAATGAGTTCTAATTAATATTATTGAACTACCTTAATATCTAATCGCTTCCAGTCTTCGTCATAGGTAAGAATTTCTTGAATATTTTCTTTCCTTAACAAGAGATAAATTAATGCATCCCCTATGTCTATAGATTTCTCCTTCATAATTGAAAGAGCGCATCTAATATCGCTTACATCTATTTTGTGATCTAATATCTCTATTTCTAAATCCTCTAAAAGCCCTGGAAATCTGTTTTTTAGCCTCATATATAATTCTTTTCGTCTGCTATCTTTTTCCTCAACAATTAATTCATCTATTACCTTCAAAAATTCATAGATAACTATTGTACATGTGACTAGCTTATATCCTCTTTCAACAAGTTCAAGAAATTTCTCTTTCCCTCTAAAAAATGCATTTGTATCTACAAGAATCCTTCTCATGCGACTTCCCTCGCTACCCCCTTCTTAATGAGCTCCTGGATTTTCGATTCTTCAATTTCGGATAGACCAGCTTTCTCAATTAACTCAAACCAATCATTTATGGTCTTTATTTTCTCTCTCTTATTGTGATCTTCTATAATTCTCAAAATTCTCTCAAGCTCGGATTTCTTATGAGATATGATGATAACATCCCCCAGTTTGACCATGAGAACTTCCCGTACACCCTTTAGTGGGAGAACAATTCGCCCCTTTGAGTCGGCTCTTCTCTTTATTATTCCACTCATATATACCACCATTAAGTGGGAAAATTTTATTATAATACTAGGCTCGACGTCTTTAAAAACTTATCTTAAGGCATAGTGTAATTATTAAATATAAGATTTAGCATCCCACCGCTATATTTCCACTCCTTAAGCTCCGCATTTTCCTGATAAACCCCCTAGATCCGCAACTTTAGATATCATTTCTATTACACATCTATTACATAACAGGGGAGACGAGTCTTTACAATAGCTCATATGTTCATCCTAATAATCACCAAAAAGAAGTATCTTGCATAAACTTCAAATCTTTTTTATAGATAATATATCTATTTTATACTAAAGAAAGGAAGCAAAAATGTCTATAGAAGAAAGAATCCTGGAACTAGAAGCTGAGATAAAAAAGTTACAGATAGAAATTAATAAGATAAAAGACGAGCTCAAGTTGCGCAAAAAGGTTGAACTAGTATTTCCCTATAGCATTTATGCGAATATCTTAAAGGGTCTCGCTCATCCAATTAGAGTCTTACTATTAAAACTTATTTCTGACAATGGAAGATATTTCGCGGAGCTTCTAGAGCTAACCAGACTTAGCTCCGCAACACTAAATTTTCACATAAATGCGCTTAAAGTTGCTGGATTAGTGAGGCAAGATGTAGAACGTGGAAAATACGAAATCACAGATCTTGGTAGGCAATTCTTAGATATTTTAATGAATTTAAATGTCAAGCTTGGAGAATTTGAAACAAAAGAATTAGACTTATACTGTTTTAAATGCGGAGAGGCTAGAATGTTCGCGGACATTTCGCCTTTCTACATAAGATTATGGTGTCCCAATTGTGGAGGCAAGCATGGAAGCACATGGTGCTTATTTTTATTAAATCCCTTTGGTGAAGACTGGCGACATAAGAATATAGATGTCCTCATTAAAGAGAGCATCATGTACTCTTATAAACAGACGGGAGATTCATTAAAAGAGAGTAGATGCATCAATTGCGGTGTTAAGATAAAATATAAGCATTATGAAGATAGAATAGTTGGGGAATGTAAAGTTTGCGGCTTCAAAATTTCATTGGATATCCACGATATATCATTAGATAGACTCGCGGAATATTGGATTAGATACCGCAAAATAAAGGAAAAGGTAGAAGGAAGGGTTAAGAGGAAGGGGAAGGAATGCTGGAAAGTTTCGCTTCTTGATTCTAAAGGAGAAGTGAAACTTACTCAATACATAGAAGTCAAAACTGGAAAAATTATTGATGAAGAAATTTTTGAATGAGGTGATGAGCGCTGAAATTTTGGGCTTTAGAGTATTACGCATGCCCCGCATGTTTGGGTCCCATTAAATTAGGTGAAATCATGTCAGAAACCTCTCATATTGTGCAAAGTGGTACACTGCTCTGTGATAAGTGTGGAAAATCGTTTGAAATTATAGAGGGGTTCGCTGACTTTACATATCCAGAAAACTTACATGAGAATGATAAGCGATGGAGGGACTTCTATAATGAGCACGCGGAATCTTATGACCTTGAATTAAGGCGCGCTATTGTTAATCTTAAAAAATTATTTGATGTTGCATCCGAGGAAGAGGCGGGGAAGCTTATTATGGAGGGAAGAAGACATCTTATAGAAAAACTAGAACTGGCATCTGGGGATAAAGTGCTTGAAGTTGCAATAGGGACGGGGGATACTATTCCTTTAATTTTGAGTAAAATTGGAAATAGTGGGATACTTGAGGGTCTTGATATAGCTATTAACATGTTAAAAGTTGCTAAGAAGAAAATTGCGTTAAAGATATCTGACAACGTTAACTTAACAGTAGGTAATGCAGCATTTCTTCCGTACAAGGAAGAGATATTCGATGCCATACTTCACATTGGAGGGATAAATACCTTTGGTGACATAGCACGTAGTCTTCGTGAGATAGCTAGGGTGGCTAAAGAAGGTGCCAGAATAGTAATATGCGATGAAGGATTGTCACCAGAGCTTAGAAACACGCTCATGGGCAAGGAACTCATCAAAGCTAATGCCCTATTTGCCTCAAAGCCTCCTATTAACCTATTACCTAAGAGTCTGAAATTAATTAATGTGGAGTGGATTTGGGAAGGTTTATTTTATGTGATAGAACTCGAGAGAATATAGTTTTTCTTCTCCTAGTTCTTATAAAAATTCGCGTTATAATTCCTTGCTGGCACATAATAAAGCAGCACGAATGTCGTCCTCGGTTAAATATGGGTAATCTTCTAAAATCTCCTTAATGTCAAGCCCCTCAGACAACCTCTTCAAAATGGCCTCCACAGTAACTCTCGTTCCCTTGATAACGGGTTTCCCACCCATTACCTCTGGGTTTATCTCAATTCTCTTCAATAATTCATCCATAAACATCCCCCCAATTCATCACACATATCTTATCGCCACTGAGTAATATTTAAGAATTTTGGTTGACCAAAAATTGGGTTAACCACTGCCTTAGAATCGCGTGACAATTTTTGAGTCATGGAGCTAACTAGTGATTATGACGAAGAAGAACCTCGTGGCTCCGAGGGAGCAGTGTGTTGAGTAGGAAGCCGAAAATCATAAATCTCTTAGATTGGGTCTCATAAGTCTAAATCAAAGAAGTAGTTAATTAAGTAGCTCCTCCACTCAACTACCAAAAAAAGCTTCAACTTATGAACTCAACCATTATATCTCCCTAGATATTTATTCATCAAAATTTAATTGATGAGTATTTAAGATGATGAAGCGATGTGATAATTATCGAATAAAAATAGTAATTGCTCTTAATACGTATGTAGAGTTCCTTCCATTTTGGCCTTGATAACGCTTCTTCTGTATACGGATAACCCTAATGCTAGAAATATAAACGCCACGATATGAATGATTATTAACTCAATGAGAAACGGTGATAATGTCATCCCACCTACTCCCAGCGAAATTTCGATGAGTTCAGGCTGTATCCCGAGGATGCATGCTCTGAATGCATCAATGTAGTATGAAAAGGGAATCACTTTAGAAATGAGTAACATATTATCGGGTAGTGCGCTGAAAGGATAAAATACGGCACCGAATATCATTAGGATGAATTGCAGTATGTTAGAGACCAGTGCTGATCTTTTCATTCGGAGAACCATTGCTGCATACAAGTACCCGAATCCTATGAAACAGAAGATGGAAATCCCAACTATGTAAAGAGATAGTAATATGTTTTTAGCGATGAATTCTCCAGTGAAGATCCAGAATACTATGGGAACGAAGAAGAATAAGGGTAAATCTCTAATATAAACTCTAAACAATCGTGCGAGCGGATAGTAGTACTCACTGATCGGTGCTAAGAAGTTTTGCTCTAATATTCCAGTCATTTGGTCATATCTAAGACCACCACCAATTGCCCAGATAACATCACTTATGAATATAAACATTATGAAACCCCAAAGAGTGAAGAGTGCAGGTGAAACTCCTTGCACTTTTCCGTCAGGAGAGCTAAATAATAGAACTGCAGTCGTAAAGATAGCCACCCATAATGCTAGTTCTATGAAGTCCGCTACGAAGTTCACAGGGTACCTAAGCGAGATCTTTAGCAAGTATTTTGACATTCTAAAGATTAGCTTAATGTCATTTATTTTCTCTCTAATATGCACTCAGAGTCCCCTCCTTTTTAGCTTTTTTCTCAACATACTGAAACATATACAATCCAAGAATAGGCCAAATAGCACAGTAAATGAGCAGTATGAAGAGATCTAAGTAAGGATTAAAGAGATAATCAAGATTCAAGAGAATAGCTCTTACATCATGGAGTGTTATTGTCAGAGGTATAGTTAGAGCTATTAATTTCACAAAGTAGGGCATTATGGTGATGGGATAGAATATTCCAACCAAAAATGCTAATAGTGGTTGGAGCAGCCTGATGATAGCTTCTGCTTCTTTTAATTTCACAATCAAGCTTCCAATGAGTAATGCAAAACCAGTTAATGGGAAGATTCCTAGTACGAGATAAACAGTGCAAAGTAATAAGCTGGGAGTGAAGAGGAGAGGCAGAAAGTTGAATATTATACCAGCTATTATTAGGGCTACTATGAATTGTATAATTGAATACATTAGAGCCCATAGTGACGAGGCTAATAGCAACGTAAATATGTTAACAGGCGTAACTAAGATTTGTTCAAGGGTACCCATTTGCTGTTCTTCTCTTAACCACATACCAAAATCCCACATTATGCTAATACTAAGTAACCATATCATCGAGCCTAGAACCATAAACAATGTATAATGCTCAGTGCCAACTCGTTCTTTGAAATTAAGAGCAGCTTGTTGCGGAGATCCTGCTACTGCCCAGCCTAGAACTATGGGAATGACCGAGAAGACTACCGGAATTATGAAAAACATTATAAGCCATCCAGGGTACCTAATAGTGTACTTCCACCTGACCTTTAAAACAGCCTTTACTACTTCCAACATTTTCATATTCCCTCCCTAGTATCTTCCGTTAGCAGTCTACCAGTATAATGCATAAATACGTCCTCTAGAGTCGGTTCTTGTGGGTTGATGTATAGAATATTCAGCTTAGCTTCAATGAGTCTATTGATTATCTCTGGAAGAATTTCTCGAGGAGAATCACATATAACTCGAATTCTAGTTGCGTCTTGATGATTAACCCTTACATAAGAAGACGCTACATTCAAGACTCCGTCTAAGCTTCTAATGAATGCTAACACGTTACCAATATTGTTTCCTTGAATGTCAATCTCAATAGAACTTTTTCCTCTCAAAGTAGCTTTCAGCTCTTGTGGGGATCCAACGGCTAAGATTCGGCCTTTATCGATTATCGCCACTCTATGACATAACTGCTCGGCTTCGTGCATGAGATGGGTTGTAAGGAGAATTGTTTTACCGTGTTTCTCATTCAATTCTTTAATCTTTCC
>JAHKLF010000087.1 GCA_029856615.1 Candidatus Njordarchaeota archaeon | reverse complement strand
TCACTATTCTGATGAACATCACCGCGCGCTACTGAACCGTATACATAACCTTCGACACCTAATTCATTGTAAAGGAATTCTAAGACCTCAGCGCTCCTAGCTCTTTTCTCACGAAGAAGATTCCAATGTTTCTCATCATATATTACTTCTCTCTGCCAATTTCTAAGAATTTTCTCTCGCATTGTACCTCGCGCTTAAATTACATTTAACATATTAATTGTGTTATTAGTTATTAGCTCAAAAGCTTGCTTTTAAACCTAATATAATCCTCATATTTAGGGATATAACAATTATCGACTAGGTAAAAAGGTCTCAACGTTGGCAATTAGTGATTTAACATCATTTTTTTCACGCCTTGTACATTATCCAAGCTTTAATGTTATTTACGGCCATCGAGGTGTCGGGAAATCATCATTCTTATTTCAATTAGCTCTCACTAATCTTTCAGCTCGAAAGAAGATCATAATCATGCCTAATAGGAGTTACCATATAAAGATAATCTGCAGACTTTTAAAAGGGTATAGTAAAAATTTGAGAAAAAACCTCATTATAAAAACTATTAACGATAATCCTAGAGAATTAATACTTCTTCTCGCAAGAATAGAGAATGATGGCTTATCAAGGTGTCTCTTAATACTTGATGACGTAATTCCATTGAGATTTTATATTGCGAGAGAATGGAATCAAAAATTAGCTCGCGCAATTGGCTTAATTACGCCCTTATTATTAAGCTTGTTAAATCATGAGATATCAATCTGGATTAGCGCCCCAGAATTAAGCGGATTTCCGCTACCAAGACGATGGCAGTTTTTTATCGAAATGACCAATAAGTTTTATAGATTAAGGAGAATAAGACGAATTCGCGAATTATTTCTTGTTAAGCTTACAAATCTGCCCAAAAACGGAGATTATTGGGATATAACACCTAAAGATCTTAGGATAGAGACTGTTCTTTTAGGCCGCTTCATTTTGACCGAAAGGGGCTTCATACCAATTGCACAGGAAGAAAGTTGATAGACCCCAAATGTTGCGTTATACATTTTCCAAAAAGTAAAGAAAAAACTGGAGCCGCCGGCGGGATTCGAACCCGCGACCCCGGGATTACGAGTCCCGTGCTCTACCACTGAGCTACGGCGGCATTATTTTAGTTTCATATCTAAATATTTCACAAGTATTAAACTCTTAATGCTTTCCATTTAGCAACTGTAGCCCAGCCGGCGACATCTTCTGTGCTCATCTGGTCTATCACACAGTATGTCGCCTCGCCAACTAACACCCATCCCTCATCAGCTTGCTGTTCCAGCTTGCTTCGGGTGAGCTCTCTCGTGCGAGGCGATTCCGGCTGGGCTATTTATATACATAATGTTGAGTATGATTTAAGAAAATTATTCATCCTAGAAAGATGCTTAATCTCTCAGTATAGCAATGTTTTTATCTATTCTGGTAATGAAATTGTTTACCATAGTTAATGAGGTGTCCTCAATGGCAATAACTGAGAAAGAATTGCATTCGGCAGTGCTATCAGCTGTCCGTAAGATGCGAAAGGAAACCCCTAAGCGAAACTTTACACAGTCTATTGAAGTTCAAATATCTTTAAAAGATGTTGATCTCACAAAGCCTGAAAATAGATTCAGAGAAAGAATAAAACTGCCATATTCTATCTCGCAAAAGGATAAAATCGCGGTATTCGCGGACGACCCTCACATACCTCCTCTTAAAGAACTCCAAAAGAATGAAAATATTCTGATTATTGATAAGGCAAAACTAGAGGAACTTAGATCAAATATCAGACAATTCAAAAAGATTGCTAGAAGACACAGAATTTTCCTAGGCAGCGCAACATTAATGGGTTTAATTGGTCGGTACTTTGGGAGAATTTTAAGCCCAAGGAATAAAATGCCGATACCAGTAGGAATTACTGAGAATATTAAAGCTGCTATAGAGGATGCAAAGAAAACAGTTCTTATACGGTTACACAAATCTCCAACAGTTCATGCTAAGGTTGGAAACATAAGTATGTCTGATGAAGAATTAACGGAGAATATTGTTTCACTCATTATGGCAATTAAAAATAAATTACCTAAAGGTTGGCGCAATATTCGGAGCATATATATTAAAGCCACTATGGGTCCACCAGTAAAAGTGGAATTGCAAGTTAAAAAGAAAAAAGCAGCTTAAAGTGAGGGGAAAGAAACATGTCATTACTGGCATATAAGAGAAGAAAACCTGTCCCACCAGAAAAGATAGCAAAAGTAGAACGCTTAAAGGCATTGTTCAGGAAATATAATAAATTTGTCATATTTGACTTTCATGAGGTACCCGCAAATCAGATGAAAATGCTCAGAATGAAATTACGTGATAAAGGAGAGATCGTTGTAATAAAAAATACTCTAGCTAGAAAGGCTCTAGAAGAAGTAAAAAAGGAAAAACCTCAGCTAGAAGCTCTAAACACTTTCTTAACTGGTATGAGAGCCTTCGTCTTTACAAATGATGATGTATTTGATATTGCAAGAATAATTGAGAGCGTAAGAGAGAAAGTACCCGCAAAACCTGGCAAAATTTCCTCAATTGATATCATTATTCCAAAGGGAAATACGGGTCTAAAACCAGGACCAGCAATGACTGACCTCCGCTTGGCTAATATACCTACTAGAATAATTGAAGGTGAATTATGGGTAATGCAGGATACCCTGCTAGTAAAAAAAGGACAGAGAATTTCTTCCCACGTAGCAAAAGTTTTACAACTCTTAGATATTACCCCCTTTGAGATAGGACCAAAAGTTATTGTCGCTTATGATGATGGGCTAATTATTCCGAGAGATCTACTCTTAAAGCCTCTCGAGGAATTCGAAAAGATGGTAGAGGAGGCTGCTATTGCCGCTGTAAATATTTGTGTCAATACCGCTATTCCCATTCCAGAAATAATAGATCTTATAGCTTCTAAGGCATTAATGGAAGCTCTAATCATATCTGTGGAAGTAGCAATACCAATTGAAGATAACATCGAAGCAATCGTAAGGAAGGCATATAATACTTCATTATTACTTTTGTCAGAAATAGCTAATACTTCACCAGAAGCAATACCAGAAAGCTTAAAAAGCTTAATGTCATCTGCAGTTCAAGTAGCTCCAGCTGAAGCTCAACCAGAAGTAAAGGAGGAAAAGAAGGAAGAGAAGAAAGAAGAAAAGAAGAAAGAAGAGGAAGAAGAATTATCTGGTTTAGCGGCACTGTTTGGCTGAAAAAACAAATTAGTTAAATTTAAAGTTGAAAACCAAACCAAATTGTATGAAAGGAGGAGGTGAAAAGTAATGGCGAATATGTCATATATCTATGCGGCTTTAATACTTCACGAAAATAAAAAAGAGATATCACCCGATAAAATAGTAGAAATTTTAAAGGCTGCTGGATTAGAGGAAATTGATGAAGGATTCGCGAAAGTGGTAGCGTCGGCCCTCTCTAAAGTAAATATTGAAGAAATAAAGTCTAAGGCACTACTTGCTCCCGCTGCCATCCCTACAGCTCCTGCAGTTCAAGTAGCTCCAGCTGAAGCTCAACCAGAAGTAAAGGAGGAAAAGAAGGAAGAGAAGAAAGAAGAAAAGAAGAAAGAAGAGGAAGAAGAGGCTATCACGGGGCTCGCAGCATTATTTGGATAGAGAAATATTTTATTTCCTATCGCATAACTCTTAGTTAAATATGTCTTCATCATTAAGGAGAAAGGAGGAGCCCATTGCCCAAGCTACCATTGTCCGTTTTGAGGTCAGCACTTAATAAGAAAATTAGAATAAAGCTCAAGGATAATACGATGTATGAAGGACAATTAATCGCAATGGACGAGTTTATGAATCTAGCGTTATCAGATACCATTGAGTTAGACGAAAACAATAATCCAAAAGTCCGTTGGGGAGTAACACTAATTAGAGGCAATAATATACTATGGGTCGAGTTATTGGAATGAAAATTGCCAAAAAATCATTCTACGGTGCTAAGAGGTCAATAGTCACGGTAGTTGTACAGTCAAGTTAAATACTAGTGCCCATGTCATTATCATTAGTATAAAGAAACTGAAGGTACCGTCCCATAATAAGAGTCTTGCCGGATGAATATCTTTAAGTCCTAATAAGTATCGAAATACGAGGAAGAGAAATACTATTATACCAATCCCTATAAGGAATCCTAGTACGCCTATTATCTTAAGGAAGCCCAGTAAAATGCCCGTTATGATTCCCGATATCATTTTCGTTAGTGTATAAAGATCTTCTAATTTCTTTGCTTCTTTGAAAAATCTTTTTCGCGTTTTCTTTTCATTAATTTTCTTAATTGACATTTATGTTCACCACGCGTAGAGGAGGACTGTTAAAAATGCCAATTATCCGTGATGGAAGTATGAGTTCATTTGACATTTATGTGATGATTAAAGAAATAAAAAGCTTAGAGAGAGGAATCATCGACAACATATATCAATTCAATGAAATAATAGGATTAAAGATTAGGACTAATACGGGTCCATTCTTTCTACTCATAGAACCAGCAAAAAGAATTCATTTAACACGGCTAGCATACAATTGGCAAGCAACAAATTTCATCAAAATGATTCGGAAGCATTTAGTTGGAGCCCGTATTTCTAATATAGATCAGTATAAATTTGATAGAATTGTTATAATCACACTGAATAATGGTTACCAAATTATTGCTGAAATACTCTCCCGAGGAAATTTTATCATAGTTAGGGAAAATAAGGTTTTATTCGCATTAAAACACGTCCACATGAGAGATCGCGCAATATTTCCAGGCTCTGAATTTAAGTATCCTCCTAGAGGACCCGATGATCCTAGACTACTTAATAAAGAAACATTGCGAATCTTACTGAGTAAATCTAAATCCGTATCCTCCGCTCTCGCAAAATTAGGTTTGGGGAGAAAATATGCTTATGAGATATGCTATAGATGCCACATTGATACTAATGCTTCAGGGTCTACTATCAGTGATTATGATTTAACAAAAATTCTTGAAGAAATAAGCAATCTGTTTAATGAAGCAGAAAAAACATCTAAATACTACGTTTATTTGGACACTAATGCACCGTTAGTTTTCTCTCCAATTATCCTAAATTTTCTTGAGAAAAATGGTGTGAAAAAAATTGCTTTTAATACGTTTAGCGAAGCTGTTGAATATTTTTACACACAACTAGCTCTAATAAAGCCTTCTGATGAGATTTTAGAGAGACTTGAAAGAGAAAAGCGACGGTTAGAGAAAAGAATAGAAAATCAAAAGCAAAGGATCACTGAGTTGAATAAACAACTAGAAAAAATCAAGCGCACAATCGCCGCGATATACAATAACTACACGATCATTCAATCGATACTTGAGACTATAAGAAATGCTAAGAAGAATCTGAATTTAGATTGGGAGGATATAATAAAACGCATAGAAGAGGGAAAGAAAAAAGGCATTAGAGAAGCTTTAATAATTAAAGAGATTACTAAAGATGGGAAAATATTCATCTCGTTAGATCCCGATATTCTGCTAGAGCTAAATATAAATAAGAGTATTCATGATGTTGAGAAAGAGCTATTTGATGACATGAAGAAAATAGAAGCAAAGATCGATAGAGCAAGCGTAGAGTTGGAGAAATCCCTCAATGAACTCAAGAGTCTAGAGAGAAAGATATATTCCAGATTAGAAGAGGCTAAAATAATTATAAAAGAACCACCAAGAAAATGGTATCACTCATTCAGATGGTTTATATCATCAGATGGTTTTCTTGTCATTGCGGGAAGAGACGCTCAATCAAATGAGAGAATAGTTAAGAGGTACATGGAGAATAATGACATCTTTCTCCACTCCGAGATTCACGGAGGAGCAGTTGTATTAATCAAAAACCCTGAGAAAAAAGAAATCCCAGAAAATACATTGAAGGAGGCGGCTATTTTTGCGGCATGTTATTCTAAGGCATGGCAAAAAGGTTTAAGCTCTATAGATGTTTTCTGGACCACGCCTAATAATGTCTCAGTAACACCACCATCAGGCCAATATCTCCCACTGGGCTCATTCATTATAAAAAAGAAAAATTACCTCAAAAATATCCCACTGCATTTAGCCATTGGTGTAAAAATCGAAAAACACAACGAAACATATACTGTTCTCCCAATAGCGGGACCTCCTAATGCTATTAAGAAGATGACAAATTACTATGTAGTAATAGCTCCTGGAAACTGGAAGAAAAGCGATACTGCGAAGAAAATAGTTAAAATTATTATTGACAAGTCCGGAGACGATCCTATAGTCCGGAAAGCTTTACATAGTCTAAAAATTGATAGGATAATAGAGTTAATTCCCGGCCCCTCTAGAATCATACCTGAGGATGATTATGATGACGCAAACACATTTTAATGTTAAGGTATCAGAATTCGCAAGAAAATTCACAACAGTTTCAAAAGATGAATTAATATCACAAGCTTTTTGGACATTAGAAAGCAAAGAAGATACACACTTAGTAGTCGTTGAGGACAATAGACCTACTGGTATACTCTCCTATAAAGATTTTCTTAGAGTATTAATGGATCGCGCTCGCATGCGTCGTTTCTCGCGTCTTTA
>JAHKLF010000086.1 GCA_029856615.1 Candidatus Njordarchaeota archaeon | reverse complement strand
GTTAAAGACATCGCTGTGAAATTAAGAATACATCCTAAGGACATTACCAGTAAGTTACCTGAGGGAGCTATTATATCCAAGGACGAATCTATTCCATTAGAGGATAGATTAGTATATTCCCCAGAATCATTAGAGAGATTAAAATCATCCTTTGCAGCACTCTTAGACAAGCATGGAGTCTTATTAGCTGATGAAATTGCTGAAAAACTCGGTGTTCCTTCATCAGATCTCGTATTCATAATTCCTGGAAACGCCATCAAATCATTAGATGGCAGGAAATATTATTCCACGAAGTATCTGGAGACATTAGTGACAAAGATTGAGGAGATATTAGCAGAGACATTAACAACTAATGTGGAAGAGTTAGCAAAAGAACTGAATGTCTCAGTCGAAGAGCTTATAGCTGCGGTCATCGCATCTACTAACTTAGTGCTATCTCATGATATGAGTAAAATCTATCATGAGGATTTCGTATTTAATAAACTAGCGGAGATATCTAAGCAGTACGCGGATATACCAGTAGATGAGGCTGCTAACATGATTGGGATATCGAGTGATGATTTATTAAATCTTGTTCAGAGATGGATCTCTGAAGCATACGTACCTATTAGAGTAAGTTATGATAGGACTAGACTAGCATTTATTGGCGAACTTAGGAAATTCGTTGAGATTCCTGAACCGAAGGGTCTTAAGTTTGAGTAGGTGGATATAATGAGATTAGTTAACATAAATCCTATAAGGAGAATCACCCGAACAGTCTTATTAATAATCATACTCATACCATTAGATGTATACTGATTCACATACAAAAATATCTTCCGAACAGCTATTTATAATGCATTTTTTCTACATTTCATTTTCTCTATAACCTGATTTCATAAATAGATCCCAGAATCATTATTCTATTTAAAGGTACAGAAAAAAATGACATATAGTTTTTTCATGAAGCTTTTTCGCTTGATTCCCAAATTATCCTTTATCATATTATCACCTTTTTGAAATAGTATTGGAGCTCTTTTGCGTTTCTATGAGTGATTTGAGGAATCACTTGATAATTGTGATATTGTTTTTAGCCTCACGAAGTCTAAAAATACTGGATGAGAAAAATGATCCTGGATGGTTACTAGCTATAACGATTGGATACTTAATCGCGTCAATAAGCGTCTTCGTGTACTTCCTTAATTAGCCGGGAATATATTCCATAAGAGAACACTGGATTTGTGTCCCATATATAGGGTAAGTGGTTAAAGTATATTAATTTCAAATAAATCTATCGCTTATTCATATAGTTGCTTTAACCATAATGATGCTCTTTCTATTTCCTCCTCTATAGAAAAATTTTATAGAATAATAGACAAGAAAATAAAGCTGGGACAGCGCATAGTTCATCGCGAAATATTAGCCCTTATTAGCTTAACTCAGATTAACCCTAGTATTGAATTAATGATAGATTCCATCACAGAAGATCTATCTGAGAGATATTCGCGCAAGCGCTCTATAAGTAGACGCGAAATAGAAATCGCCTCGAAAGGATTAAGATACGATTTTTAATCTTGTTTAGCTTCTTTTAAACATTCTTCTTTTCCTCTTGCTTTAAATTAAGTAAAGACAATGAAAACAAAAATTAGAACATGTGCATTGAGGACTAATGAGATGTTTTATCCTTTTGCTTACTCATTATAATAGTGTTCTAAAAATAACTTACGAAACCACCAATTTGTCTCGATAGGTTTAGAAGAGACCCAATGAATATTTCTTAAAGCAAACACAAGACATATACCTTAATTAATATCAATAAGGATAAGACTAATGTTATCTCCCGTGAGATAGTAACTCCTTTATTTCCTCCAGAAGTTTCCTAATATTTTTAGCTTCTTTATAGGCTTTCCCAGCCTTTTCACTTGCCTTCTTAGCTTCCTCGTAGGCTTTCTCAGCTTTCTCGCTGGCTTTCTTTACTATTTCCTCCATAATGAGCGTTCTTCTTAGTGACTCAAACATCATTGCTTCGTTAACCGCTAGTGGTATTAACTTTTCGTACCCCTCTCTTCTGGTTTTTTCATCTATTTTATCTAATATCTCGTAGTATACCTGAGATTTATTATAAGAGATAACACCACTTGGAAGATATATTATAATGAGTTTTAATTCCTCT
The DNA here is from genome assembly GCA_029856615.1 of Candidatus Njordarchaeota archaeon. Classification (GTDB taxonomy): domain Archaea; phylum Asgardarchaeota; class Njordarchaeia; order Njordarchaeales; family Njordarchaeaceae; genus Njordarchaeum. The sequence goes on along the minus strand of JAHKLF010000086.1, from coordinate 4,488 downwards.
TCGGTTGTTTCCTTTCTCTTCCCAGTGGCAAAGTAGAGTATTATTCCATCTTTTCCTCTCTCAAGGTCCCTCCAAATCTTACGAAAAGCTATTTTTAAATCCCCACTAACTGCTGTTTTAACACTAATACGCCCGATCAGTTGATCCCCCTTATACAATTCTATATCGCCACTACCCCTAGGCTGTGGACCCGGATAAACCCGAATTCTATCGAAATCTAACTCTAATTCATCCTTTATTTCTGGTATGATCTCGCCAAGTAGTCTTACTGTAAATCTTCCTATGTCTATTGGATGTTGTACAAAAATGACTTTTACGAGTTCACTTAATGGTTTCTGAATAAGACGAACTGGCCTCAATTGCTACACCTATAATTCATATCACTTACTAATCCTAATAATACTCATTTCTATATTTCAATAATAATGGTGGTGAAAAACATTATGCATGTTCATGTTCACGACCAATCGATGGAACGCCATCCTAATTACCCCGACTTGGTAACCTTTCCCAATTAATTCCTTAAGGAGAATTAACATGAATGCCGTTTTTCCAGTACCTGGAGAGCCTATAATGAGAACATCATTTCCCGACATAATTGTATTAATTGCGGCATCTAAAGCTTCAGCTCGCGATTGATCAAGAACGTATTCGTCTATGACGTATGATGGTAAGCGCCAAAGTCCTTCATCTCCTATAAGCTCATTCGCACTCTTGATAAGATCACAATACTTCATAGATCTCCCCACTATGTTAGCTACTATTTTCGTATCATAATACTCAAAACTATTAAATGTTTTTGAATTATAAATTTGCAACTAAAAGCATTTAATGGATAAAAAATAGTTATTAATTATCTAATAATGATCCAGATTGCTTGATTCATTACATAATATCCTCTCTTTAACTAAAATAATGCTGCTTGCATAATGCTATTTTAGGCGAAGTTGACGTTTACATTTTTAAATTCAAATTTTTCATATCATAATTTTGACATTTAGTTAATGAATTATATTGATGGCGAGCAGTTTGAGTAGCAAAACATTGAAGCTGATTGATGATCTAAGGAAACAATTAGTAGCATATTACTCTGCCGTATGTTGCCCTCATTGTGGAGCCTTAATTTCTCCCGATGCTGATAAATGTGAATATTGTGGTTCTACCGCTCCTAGGATTTTATTGGAGAGAATCATTCGGAAACTAGAGAAATCATTAGAGCAAATTTATCCTATTGAGGAAGTAAGAGAAATCATTGATGAGCTAAATAGATTAGCCCCGCAAATAAAGGATCAAGTTATCAGAGTTATTAGAGAGACTGAGGAAATGGGAAGATCCTTACTATTAAATCAAATTGAGAAATTATGGTCTGAAGCTAGGGAAAATCTGAGATCTAGATTATTGCAAATAGAGGATGATGTGAACGGGCTAATAATGACGATCCTTGAACAGTTTAGATCCATGCCTCGAAATCAGATGGAGCTTGTGAGATCCCCAAATACGACAAATTTGGTCACAATAGCTGAAAAATCTGAGAAGATGTGGAATTTAATACCTAATTTGGGGATTCCACCCGAGATCATAGGTCAATTCCAGGTTCCTAGCGCAATGAGACATGTTGCTGATTTTTTATATAGAGGGAGGAGATTCGAGGAAGCTATAAAGTGGTATTCCAGAGCTCTCACATCAATCATGTATCCTCCTAGCGAACCTGTTAAACCTGGCGCTATACCAAGATATTCGATCGCTGAATATATTCCATTTGGAGCGTTTTATTTGGGAGCATATGATGTGGATAAAGATAACATTAAAGAGATTATCTATGTTCCAAGTAGGGAACTCGGAGGATTGAGATTACCTAGCTTACTTCTAACTAAGGGAGGTGTGATATGGCCACGCTTTGTTAGGGAAGGTATTGTTAATCCCCTATTAGGAAAATTTGATGACCATGACTATCTTTTGGCCGTATGGCCTGAATCATCTTGGCTTGATGCAAAGATATTATCACCCAACAATAATCAAATCACAATAAAAACAAAAAATGAAACGACTAATATTATTTCTTCATACGGCTTTATTGTTGCTGATTATGACGGTGATGGTAAGAAGGAAATAGTATCTCTGGCTCATCGACCCCCGGGGGTTGGATTTTATAGATTTATTGAGGATTACTTAGTGGAAGAAGGTAAAATTATGACCGGACAAATATATGATGGGATAGCCGCAGATGTCAATGGAGACGGACATGAAGAAATTATAGTTGTGAATAAGTCTGGAGATCTAATTATTGTCGATGGTTTTGACATGAAATTTGAGAGAATATCAGAGAAAATAAGTTATCCTGAATCGATTATGTTCTGTAAAGCTCGCTTAAGTAATGGAAGTGAAGATGTATTCTTTTCTACTCATGATGGCGTGTTTCATTTAGGATACGAAGATGAAAGCTACAGTGTGATAAAATTAACTGATGAAAGTCCGGTATCAATTAGCTCGGTAACCATAGGAAATAAGAGTTATCTTGTTTTAATAAATGGAAAGATTGATGGAATATTTGCTGAGTTGTATACAATAAATGAAATTCTAGGTGTAAAAGCTTTGTCTAAAGTTGCTGAGATCCCCATGGGATTACATGAAATTCCTAAACTTGAAAGGGCGAAGTACGACTCATCATGGAATATAGGATTTTCTAAAAATATAAGCATCGCAAGCGACGTTGATAGGGATGATGCTGAAGAGCTATTTATCGGCTTAAATGGTGTGACTATGGCGATTGATTTTCGCTTTTAGGGTGAGGAAAATGTGTATTAAGATTGAAAAAACGCCACCTAAGAAGTATGTTTCATCAAAATTTGCTCCTGATACAATAATTTATTGCAAACAGATTGATAAGAAAGATCCGGATATTTTTTATGTGAATAATGATGAAATGGCATTTGTAATTTGTTATGATGGAACTTCAAGAGAGATTATGGAACCTGGATTCTATAGAATAATTGGTAAACCAATTAGGGTTATATGGATTAAAAAAGTACCGAGGGAAATCAAGATAGGGGTTCCAAAAGAAGCCACTGGGAAGAATATTGGTTTCCATGCTCGGATAAGATTACATCCAATAGATTGGAATATAATTTATGAATACTTTGATTTAAGTGCAGAAGAGCATGAAATAAGAATTAATGACATAAAAGAAATTATCAGAGAAAGTGCTTTGAGTGCTTTCTTGACGATAATTAATTCTGCGTCTCTCGACGATATTAATCAAATAAAGAGGAAATTTAATGAAGAACTAAATAAAGTTCTATCGACTACAAAGTTAGCGGGGTTTGCTGCTATAGTATCGCATCTAGGTTTATCTAATATGTGTAAGCTGCCTACTGATATATTCGAATCTATAGGAGGATGACAAAAATGAGCTCGTGTGTGAGACAATACTTAGAAAGATTTCTATTTCAAAAAAGAAGTGAAATTAAAAAGGCACTATCTCAAATGAAGAGAAAAGTTATGATATCATTAAATACAGAGGTATTTAATTCACTAGTTTCGTTTGAAAGAGAGATCGATTTATTTTTACCACAGAAAACATTATATTCTTCACAGGCTGAGTATGTCAAAGCTCTAAAATCTTTTGCATTAGTTACCAGCTATATTGCCGAGCTAATTAAAGTAGCAATAAGCGATAAAATTTCGGTTAAAGATTTTATGAGTATCGCTATAAATCTATTATCTACTGTTAAAAGCGGATTATCGTTAGATTTAGGTGGCATAATTAGTAGTTGTAAGGACACATTAAATATAGGACTTGAGATAGGGAGCCATATTTATTTGGAAGGAAGCAGAAATTACCTTATATCGATAATAGAGCCATGCGGTTTTGAGGATTTATCTAAAGAGGAATTATATTTGATGAATGAATACTTAGTTACGCTAATTAATAATGCTAGAAAACCTTATCTCAGATTAAATGAAATATGTATAAAACTTGGATTAACAGAGAAAAAACTGAAAGGTATAATAAATAGAATGAAAAATGAGTATCCCGAAGTAGTATTCAAAGAACCATTCATAAGCACGCATACCAAAATATCTGAATACATAGATAATGTAATATTAAGTAAAACTGTAATGGAACACGATATAATTGATTTAAATAAGATATTCCCCAATGAATTAGAAAAAGCATACTATGCAAATTTGAAGAAAATGGCGAAAAAATTATTAAATATCCTAAGCTAACTTCTTTCTCACTTATCTTTTTTCTCATCCATCATTTTCTCAAGCAGTTCAACTGCTTTCTGTAAGTAAGGTGCTGCCTCCTTAGCTGACATATTTTCCAAGATTATCCTCCTAATCTCTTCTGGATCTGGTACTCCATAAAGAACGAGAGAGGAACGCCCCCTAGGAACCGTTACCGTTTTTCCTCCCTCTATAGCAACTCCTACTCCCACCGAGACAGGTTGCGCTTTCGCCTCGCCTCCCGTACCCACTGTAACC
>JAHKLF010000085.1 GCA_029856615.1 Candidatus Njordarchaeota archaeon | reverse complement strand
GCGATACCTCGCAAGGGTTTGAATTAAAGCTGTGAATTCGTCTATTATGATCACATGATCATCCATCTCTAAAAGAGCCTTAATCGCGTATCGGGCATCTACTGCAGGTCTTTCTCCTATAATTACAAAGATATCATCCGGCGATAATATTTCGTAACCATCAATGAAAAGAACATTCTTTCCCTCTGGAATTAGAATATCCTGGATCTTCTCAAGTAATGTCGTCTTCCCTATCCCCCTTAACCCGTAAATGAGTATATTAGATTTTATTTTTATGTGGCTCAGTATTATATGAATTTCCTCTTCCCTATTAACAAAATAATCATTCATTTCTATAACCCTATAAATTATAGCCTATATGAAATAAGCCTATATTTTCCAGGTTATAAAACTTTGTATAGATTCAGAAGACGCGTTGAATATCTGTTCTCTCGAAATCCTCGTCATTTGAAATTATCTTTACTGCATGATACTTTATCGCCGTCACATAGTGTATTGCGTCCTCTAAATCGAGATCAAATTTCTTCATTGCATCTAAAGCTTTTTCTATTATATCACTGGTAAACGGCTTTATTTCTAATTTATTTAGACCAGATATAGCTTCAATTATATCTGTTACAAATTTTCTGTCCCTTAATGATCTGCCAGTCAATCCCGCGATAATGATCATTAGTTCATGAATAGTTAGAGTACTGGTGATATATTCTCCCCGGACACCCGATTCTATTGCTTTAATCCATTTTTTAGCTTTCTCTAGTAGTTCACCAGTACCCGATAGCCAATACACGAAAACATTTACGTCTACATATTTTCTTTCCACCAATTCTGGATCACCATGTTGAGAAAATCGTCCAGATCCTTGGGAATAGGTATCTTAGCTTTGTATTTCCCAGCGTATCGCTCTGCTGTACTTTCTTCTTTAACAAGAATAATTTTTTCATCCTCAATACGTAATCTAAATTTCGTTCCCTCCCTGAGATTAAGTTTGTCTCTTATTTTCTTAGGTATGAGAACCCGCCCCTTCTTATCCATCTCCACAATCATAATTAATCCCACTAATTAAATATATCCCACATAATTATATAAGTGGGACAAATATTTTATATTTTCCGCATAAGAGTTCGAAAAGTGAGAATTACCAGACTACTTACAATGCAGACTTCGTAACACTTACCTGGTACTAAAAGTTATCAGTGCAAAGTCTCATGCATGATAATTATTACACTATTATCTCCACGTTTTTTAACCGCAGAAATTTCTTCATTAGATATATTTGACAGGATCCTAGTATGTTTTTAAATGCATTAAGTCCATTCTTATTGCGAATTCATTATGTGAATAATAGGCTACCAATGTTCTAAATTAACTCTCCAATCAACAACTCAACTCTTAAATTCACGATAATAATAGATTCACCTAGCTTTCTTCTGATTAAATTAAAAATGCGTGACCTAAAATGATATCAGAAAAAGACACACAGCTTCTCTTAGTGGTATCCGAACATTCTTAGGCGGCTATTTATCAAAGATTTTCTCCTAGATTAATATTTCTGGATAAAACACGCATCCGTTTATTCATAATAACTATCTAGCGTGAGTATTCTGATGCCATGTTCCCTAGCATACTTCATAACTTTCTTCTTTAACAAGTGAGAATCCTCAGTTATTAAATCTACATTTTTTACGATAGCCGTTGCCAGCATAATAGCATCCGCGGCGTACAAATTCAGGGAATATATTACTTCCAAGGCAAACTCTTTCGCCTCTGACACTTTTACGAATCTTATGAGCCCTAATGACCCAGCATCCGCAAGAAACTCTTTAGTTTCCTTTATCTTATCCTGTGGATAATTGGCTTTAACTAATGCCCTAATTATCTCCAATTGCACCCATTCACTACAAAGAAGAATAATTTTCTCATCTAGAACGTCATCCTTTAGTCTCATAGCTAGTTCTTCTTTTTCCTCACCTTTCTTGAACCATTTAACCAAAACCGAAGAATCAGTAGAAACTAACACCTTACTCCTCCTCTTCATGCATCTTAATGATGATCCTCGTCAAACTAGGATATTTCTCAGTTCCTTCGCGAATATGCTCCAACCTCTCTTTAAGTAATTTCCTGTAATACTTTTTAATCAGCATATTGATTGCCTCCTTAAACGCCTCAGTACGCGTTTTAAAAAATCCTCTTCTCACAAGATAATCAATCTTCTCCAGTAAATCAACATCCAACCGCACATTAACTTGTTCTTTAGGCATTTTGTAGCACCCATTATTAATCCTAATAGATATACTTTGATTAGAATTACTATATTGCTTTACAATTATGTATATCATATTAAATATATCGATGAATTTCTATATTAAAAATGCTTCACAAAAGTTCCACTCTAATGCTGGATGAGAAGAATAAGCTCTTGAGATGATTAGAGACAAACTATTAACTTGTTTTTTATGAGCAAAAATTCTCACTCATTACATTCGCCAGTAGGAAGAGACGGATCTATTTAATGACCCCCTCCCTAATCAATTCAAATAGTACTGTTCCTCCTTTAGTATGCGGCGGACCAGGATCTGGACATTGAAGATAGCCCACATCATCCTTTTCTCCGATTCCAAGATCTCGCGCACTAGCACCATGGGAAAAAGCGGATAGCAATGAAGAGAGAGCTAGAAAAGCATGCATACAGACTGGGGCACTCTTCTTTGTATCAATATAGTACCCATTTAAAACAATCTCATCGCCAGGCTTATATAACGGACAGAAACCCCGTACTTCCTTAACACGGATCTTAACACGATAAAGCGGCATTGTAAACCCCAGATTATATATTTCAAAAAATTGGATGACAAAAATATTCTTATACCGCTTGATTATGCAGAAATTCAACCATATTATAAAGTTGGTGCTAAGTATATCTGGTACTTGTTATTCTTTTCTGAATATTATTGCATATGGCTATTAAATCTGAGAATTTTTATTATATATGATTAATAGTATTATTTCAGATAATATTGAGTGTGAGGTCTATGAGAATAAGGGTCAAGGTTGGCAAGAGATTTGCTATATATCTCCCAAAAAAGGTAGTAGAGAGAATGGGTATCAAAGAGGGAGACGTCCTGATTCTCCGGATATCTGAAGGGAAAATTGAGCTTAAGAAAGTTTTCGATCCTATAGAGCTGGCAATTAAAGGGGAAAAATTTGCGAGTATAAGTCCAGAGGAAATTGAAGAGGTGAGCATTAATGAGCAAAGGAAAAAAGTTCAAAGTGTTGCTTGATACTTCATTTATACTCCCTACATTGGGTATAGAGGTTAACGAAAGGGTACTAAATGGTCTAAAAAAGCTAAGAGACATTAGCTCGGAGATCTTTGTTTCTCGATTTAATATATTAGAAGCCTTATGGGTTTCTATAAGATTAATAAAAGCCAAAAAATTCAATCAAAAACGTTTTCTAATGGGATTAGAAAGCATATTTGAGGGTAAGAGATACAGTTTTATTGATGAATCATATACAGTTTTTAAAAAAGCATTAAAGTTCTACATTCTCGGCCATGAAGACATGATTGACAATTTGCTGTACGCAATTTCATTAGAACAGGATTTATTATTTCTCACGATTGATGATGAGCTAAGAGAATTTATTCGAGAGAATAACTTAAAGGATACAACGGTATATCCCGAAGAAATAGATGAGCTCTTATGAGTCTTCAGAGATTTTGTACAATATTAATCATTCAAACTCTAATGGAATCTTGCGCCTAGGATCTGCAACGCGATATAGGGACGGAATCAGATTGGAAAAATTAAAAAAGACCTATAATTGATTGGAAAAATTGTAAATTTCAAAAAATTCCTTAAGGCTTGTCTTATTTGGTGATGAATTTAAAAACTATAGAAATCATTAAAAAATCGGTGGGTTTAAGTTTAAGTCAAAGTTTCCAGCGCTTTATAAGAAGCCATATAGTTTTTCTTGGTTCTTCATGCTTTTTATTCTCATGATACTCTCCATTGATATGCTATTGAGAGGATTATATAGCAACTCTTATGGTTTAATAGCGTTCTCTCTTACACTGCTTACCGTAGCCATCTTCTCATTTTTTAGTTTTCACATTAGAAGTAAAACTTGGCTAAACGGGATCATAACTATCAGGGAAAAAAATTGGAGAATACGATATTTACTTATGGAGCAGAGGTTTAGAGGCCATATTTAGAAGGAAAACTCACAGAATTGTAAAAGTTGATGAAGAGAATAACATGGTGGAAATTGTTTCGAGAAAAATTATTAGGATGAATAAGTATGCCATAAAATTAGAGACTACTGAAGCACTAAAAGCAATAATATACGCTCTTTCTCCCGAAAAATAGAAAGTGTTAGCTGATACTAGTATACAAAACATTAACCTAGTTTTTGAGTAAATCAGAGCTCCTCAATACCTTCACATGTTTACCCGCTTTCTTGTATAATCTATTGTCGTCCGTAACTAGAATCAATTTATTTTTAATCGCAAAGTATAAATATGCAGCATCGTAGAAAGTTAAGCCTTCCTTTGAAGCAAGATCAATGATCTCCTTAAGCAAGTCGGGCTTTATCCGGAATGTTTTTAATTTAGCTAAAATAACTTGAAGACTAGAAATAAGTACTTCGCATTCTTCGACAGTAATTGTATGAAATAGATTTACCTCCTTCCAAACGACATTCCCAATTTCATAAAGAGCTAAGTCCAATGTATATTGCTCATATAAAAGATGAGTTTTTTCATGTTTAATGATATTTAAGATTGCATTAGCATCAAATAAATAGGTCATCGGGAATCCCTATCCTCCCTAATACTCTTAATGACCCGATTCATCTCAATTTTCCTCAATATCTTAGCAGCCTCACTCGCACTTTTCTTAAGCAACTCCATTTCCCTACGTCTAACCTCTTCCTCTAACGCTCTCCTTATTACCTTATTCACGTTAATTCCAAGCCTCTTTATCTTCTCTTTAAGCTCCCTAGGAATCTTCCCAGTAACAACAACATAGCCACTCATAGGACTCCCTCCATAGTGCCTTGACGATATTACTGGTATGTATTACCTATAAAGGTATTACTATACCAAGAATTACCCACTAGTAATGCGCGAAGACATCTTAAAGCCTAAAAATTTATTAAAAATTCGCGTTAGAAATCATATTGCAATATCTTACAATGAATAAGAAATTATGAGAAGACCATCATTTAAATTTTTTACATCCTCATAATAACACTGGCTGAGAAAAGCACCTTTACTTGGAGCTTAACCGTGATAAGCTTGCTCATGTAGCAATAGCTACTTCTATCTCGCATAGATTTTAACATGTGCTCTTTTTTAGCTCTCTGTGGTCATTTTGTAGATATATAATGTTTCTGTGTAGAGTCCATCTATAAATGTTTTGATGAATTTTTCCTTCCTTTTTCTTTTGGTTAAGATTTTTTCTATTACGTTGCGTATTCTTCCCGCGCGTCTATTTGCATATATTTTGCCCAGGCCATAAAAGAATGCTTCTAGCGCGTCTTCATCTCGTAATCCTCTTACTGTTTCCTTGATTTCTTCCTCTACTAGGTCTTGGTAGCCTTGTTTAATCCATATTTGGAATAATAGTTCTACGAACTCTATATCTGATGTCAAAATTGTTCCGGCTGCGACTAATTCTTCAATTCTCTTTAGGTCTACTGGGAGCTCTAGTCTCACTAGGTTTTGTAAGTTTACTAATAGTAGGAAGAGTATACTTGCGATCCTATATTTAGCCGTTATGAGATACTGGTAATCTTTAATGATTCTTGACAAAAGGTCATTCTTTTCTTTTTTCTGCTCCTCTAATGATGTTAAGGTAGTTATTCCATTCGTAAATTTATCGATTCTGCTTACAATACCACGTGTTAGAATGTTCAATAGTCTTTTTATTACTCTGTCTGCTTCTTCGCTTTTTCCTGCAATCATCAAATTTGTAAATATTATAGGAATGAAAGTTGCTTCAGCAACCCTTGGTCTTTCTTTAAGCATTCTTGTTAATTCGTTATATGGTTGGTTCATTTTCATCTGGTTCCATCTGGAGTAGTGAGAAGTGAGCATGGAAAGGAACGCCATTCTAGAGAATTGAGATTGTTCCTCGCTTAATATTTGGTTAATGATATCTATTATTCCCTTAATTGGCGATTCTAATCGCAATAAATGTATCATATTTAATGTATTTGCCAAGTAAACTTCTTTTAGTTCTTTAAGGCTACTCCCTGGAAGGTTTTTTATATCTGGCTTAAAGTATTTAATTTCATCATATAAAATTTTAAGAGCCGTATTAGATCCTGTATATATGGCTGTTTGTTTGAGATACTCCACTAGTGTTTCTGCATCATAATCCCTTTTAATATTCCTTGACAATTGGAGTAATTTATCATTTTGATCTGTCATTGCGTAAAGGATTAAGCCGCTTAGATATGCGTGCTTTGGTATTTTTCTTTTTGATTCTACGATCCTTTTTGCATCATTGACTTTGCCTAAGTGAATTAGAGCTTCGCCTATGTAATATGGATTCTTTATTAAATGCAAATACTTTTCACTTTGAGTTATTCTCGTTAGAGCCACGATTAGACGGTCTCTATATAAAGTCGGAATATCGAATTTAATGAGTTTGG
>JAHKLF010000084.1 GCA_029856615.1 Candidatus Njordarchaeota archaeon | reverse complement strand
TAATCGAACTTGGAGCTGATAAGATATATCCTCTGCACTGCAGCGGGAGGAGATCAATAAGGTATCTGAAAGAGAACTATCCTGAAAAATTAGGTATAGGCGGTGCTGGACTAGAGTTATATATTAAGTGATTAAAGGAATCTTTCAATCATATCTTTGACGCGACAAATACTAAGAAAAAGGTACTATTTCGCTAATGCTTGGCTAAGCGTTAATATCCTTTGCCAGTTCTTGATCTTTCTCTTCTTAGGCTTGAATATTTTGTCTATCTGAGGGTTGATATATATTTCCTCGATAGATAAACTTTTAAAACCTCCTTGTGCGAGTAAAAATGTACCCCTAGAGGTCCCCTCTAAATTTTTGACTCTTAATACTGTTTTCTCACTGAAGTCCGCAATGGATTGGAGTAAATAATCGCAATTAGAAGCATTACCATCTGCTATTATTTCTTTAATTTGCGAGCCAGATGCTTTTTCTAGGATGTTGATAACTTCACTGCAACGCATTGCTACGCCTTCGATTAGCGCTTTTACGAGATTCTCCCTTCTAGTCGCACGCGTTAATCCATATATTAAACCACGTACTTTTGAATTCCAATAAGGAGTCCCAAGACCCGCTAGTGCGGGAATAAAAATCACATCATTTTCATCAGCAACCTTCTCTGCTAACATAGAGGCCTCTGAGGAATCACTAATTAGTCCGATATCTACTAGCCAATCTATAGCAGCCCCACACACTTGTACAATGCCCTCTAATAAATAATTTACCTTGTCTCTCAATTTGAAGGCCACCATAGGATACGTACCATATTTGGCTGGTAATGGGTTATCTCCGACATTTATATCTACGAATGTCCCAGTTCCATTTGTCATCTTTACAGTCCCTATTCTAGTGCCTCCCGCGGAGAAAAGAGATGCTTGCTGATCCGCTATAATTGCAGTTAGAGGGCTGCCATCAAATAATTTTATTTCTCCGAAGTTTCCCATATTGTCAACTAACTTAGGGAGAATGGATTTTGGTACATTAACTAATTTGGTTAATCTATCACTCCATTTTAAGAAAAATGGATCAAATAAGCCCGTGGCACTTGCATTTGTATAGTCGGTGATATGGATTCCAAGTAGTTTCCAAGCGATCCACGAATCTATTGTGCCAAAAGCTAGTTTATCATTTTTAGCTGCTTGTTTTACTTCATCTACGTTGTCTAGTAACCACCTTAAATGCATTATTGGCTGATTTGGACCAAACTTAAAATTCGCTAGTGTGATCAGATAATTTAATTTTCTACTCTTTGATTTGGAGATAAAAGTCGAGACAATTTTACCTATAGCTCTTCCAATTTTTAAAACAAACAATTTTGAATATTTTTCAGCTAATTCGGCAGCTCTAGTATCCTGCCATGTAATCATGCGGTATAATGGTTCTCCAGTTTCTTTATCCCAAACTATAGTTGATGCTCTCTGGTTAGTTATACCAACGGCGGTTGGTTTGCCTAAATCATTTATTATCTCCATTGAGGCGTTTAATACGAGATTCCATAATTTCTCTGGATCTTGTTCCACCCATCCTGGTTCTGGAAAGAGAATGCTTGTTTTCTTAATAACTCTCTTTATTATGTCACCACGATCAGAATAAGCCATTGCCTTAACAGTAGTTGTACCTATATCTAATATTAGGTAGTGACTCATTATTCTCACCCTGAATTACTATTTAATTGAATCAAATATGTATTCCACTAAATCGTAAACTCTCCTATTATCTCCTTCTAATCCCTTTTTACAAATATATGACGCAGTAATTATAATATTAGACTCCTCTTCTAGTTCTTTTGCTCTCTCTAGATTTATTTCTTTTTCCAATTCATTATCTATCCAGTGCAATAGAAGACCTTCACTACCACAGCTAAATGTATTTTTACCATACCGCATTGGAAGTCTTACCATTAATCCTGGTATTCTGCTTAGAATCTCTCTTATTATGTCTGGTTTATCTAGTCCTACAGCGAGTTTACTAGGGTCATGAATAGTTACAATTTCTCTCCTTTCTAAGAATTCTAGTTTATCAATATTCATCATTATAACCTCCGAGGTATGATATACCTTCGCTTTTAACTTGATTTTATATTTAGGATAGAGTTCTCTGTAAACGTAAACACAAGTCGGACATGCCATTATCACCGTTTTAGCGTGGGTTGAATTGAGTTTATCTGCGTTATTTCTCGCTATTTCTAGGAATAGCTCTTCGTCTCCGATTTCGTAAGCTAAGTAGCCACAGCAGAATTCCTCTGATAACTCAAAGACATCATAACCCAGTTTTTTCAGTACAGCTTTTATCTTTTCAGCAGCATTCGGATAAAATTTCCTAAGAAAACACCCGCCTATGAATAAGGTGTCTCCACATCCAGTATTAGTGTTTTTAATTTTAAATCCAAATGGATTATGATGGCTTTTCAAATTTTCTAGAGGATCCTTCAATGAATCTGGATAAATTCCTTCCTTAAAAAGCTGAGCTCTTAGTGGCCTGATTAATTCAGCAACTGAGAAGCCAAACATGCACCATATCGAGCATACATTGCAACTGATACAATAATATAGGGGGAGAGCATTATCGGAGTTTCTTTCTAAATGATTACTCCTTAATAATAATGCTATTCTTGCCTTTCCAGCAGGGGAGGTGGTTTCTTTAGCATCAACTATAGATACTGGACATGCGAACCTACACATGTTAGGACATAGCGCGCATTTTGTTAAGTCATCAACTTTAGATTTCTCAAGCAAGAATTTTTTTAGAGCGGTTAATTTAGTACCAAAAGCGCTTCCCTTTATTGCCTCAAGCAACCATCCTATCTTACCCATCTTTTACACCCCCATGTTTCCTCTATTCATTATGTTCTTCTCATCAACGGCACTCTTGATTTTTTTAAGAAAGGTAAATATGCTTTTACCCAAATCTTCAGCAATCCACATTGCTCTCATTCTCCCTATTCCATGGTGATGACTTATTGATCCACCATTTCTTAATGTAGCCCGCATAGTTGCGTTCCAAATTTCTCTATAATAATCTAAGGGACTTTTTTCTTTAGGTGGAATTCCTCCAAATATGAAATAGAAGCACACTCCTTGTGGATAGAAATGTGACGCATGCGCAAATGCAATTAATGTACCCTCAACATTTCTCATGGCGTTTATCACGTCATTATATAAATCAACGGCTTTAGACCATGGAACAGACACTTCTATTGTATCGATTACAATGCCTAAGGGGAGAAACTCTGGTAATTCTTTGACATCAAATCTTTTTTCTAACCAGTATTTTGCTGGTTCCTCGCCAGTAGGTATTGCGTCCTTGAACTCTTCTTCTACAATGTGTTTTTCTGCTTCCACTAAAATACTATCCCCTTCTAAGATAATTATGGTTCCGACTTTACCTTTTGCTCTCTTAATCATGTGAAACCATTTCCTTGTTTCAACTTTATCATAAATCCTTATTACGGCGGGCTTAGCGCCTCGTCTTAAAATGTTTTTAACTGCTTCAAGCGCATCTGCAAGTGTATCACTGATAAAGGACATGAGAATACGCTTCTCTGGATATGGCCATATCCTGAGATATGCGCGCGTTATTATTCCAAGCATTCCTTCAGCTTCTATGAATAATCCTTTGAGATCGGGACCTACCGCAGCACGGGGATTTGGCTTGAAATGCAATATTTCTCCGGGTGGAACGACAACTTCTAAACCGATCAACATATTCTCAATGCCACCATACTTCGTTGAGAATTGCCCTATAGCTTTCGTGCTTATCCATCCTCCTACTGTTGATGAGTATAATGATTGTGGAAAATGACCTAATGTGAAACCTTTCTTATTTAGGTGTGTTTCAAGAAGCATACCATTAACTCCAGCCTCAACCTCAACAATGAGATCTTCCTCAAATATTTGGATCTTACGCATCTTCTTAAGATCGATTACAATGCCGCCGTACTCTGGTACGGCGCCACCTAGTACCCCAGTACCCCCACCATATGGATACAAGGGTACATCGTTTTCGTAAGCATACCGAACAACTTTTACTACATCTTCTGTTTTCTCTGGAAATACTACTACGTCTGGTAGGGATGGAACTTTGCCTTCCAGTAACCAGAATAATGTTATAGGCCAGTAATCATGACTATAGGAGAGAAGATCTACGATTTTGTTTGATACTTTTCTAGCACCTATGAGTTCAACCAAATCATTATAAATACCTTCAAATTTCTTTTCCTTCTGACTTATCATTTCTCTTATCAAGAAATCAACCCCACGAAGTATTCATAATGAGAAAATCTTTGGCGGTTTTTAAGAATTTCCAAATAAAAACTAGGAAGTGTAATGAGGTAATCTTTATAATGGAGCTTTTAGTCATAAGAACATCGTGAGCATTTTTTATGCAGTCTTCATAGCTCCCATCAATTCGTGCCAGTTAGCGTATTATAGCTATATTAGTCTATAGCTCAGGGGTTCATAGTGAGCGCAAAGGATCAAAAAGATCGTCTCAGAATACTCATCTTGGGATTTTACAGTGCAGGAATAATAGTTGGTGGTGGCATCTTAGCGTTACCATTTGTGGCCATTGATACGGGTAGTATAATGTTGGTTCTTCTTCTAATAGCTTTTGCCTGTGTTTTCTATGTTATATATACCAGAATGCTCGATAGTATTTCGGCTTATTTAAAGGAGATTTCCAAGATAAAACCAGGTCTTATTCTCTATGATGAAGGCCTACGAAGGTCGGGTTTGAGATTATATGGTCATTTAGCATTTACTCTTGGAATATTGCTATATGTTATCCCAGCGGATATAGTATACATATTGTATGGACTAAAATCGCTTATTCAATTGGCATCCTATATATCTTATGAGCAATCATTCTTGGTTTTAATGATCGGGATCATTTTATTCGCTTTAACGGTAGTCTTCTTTGTGCGATTAAGAAGGATGATTATCTATAAGAATGCAACTTCGTATGAATTTTTCCTGAAGCTACTCCTAATGATATCTCTTTGGATTATTACAATAGGGATTTTGAAATTTGTTTTTACAAATTCTGTGGTGGAGATTATCCTAGGATCTTTGGCATTCACAGTTTCTCTCATAATAGGAGAGTTCTTCCCCGAGAAATTCTGGAAAATGTATATTAGTTTGCCGATTAATGAGAATATATTACCAACGCATAAAGTTGGAGCTTATATGAGTGCTTTTAAATTAGTTTTAATTACTCTTACACCCATCTTAGCATTCATAATAATCTCCATGCGAGGAGCCCTTTCTACGAGCATGCCAATATTCCCAAGGACACTTCAAAGCTTGGTTGCTGCAATAGCAATCATTGTCTTTATGTATGTAGGTTCGGGAGTTTATAATATACTCGTTTATAATTGGATAGTTAGCGATCTTAAGAAGGGGAGAATAGCCACGCTTATAGCTATACTCTTATCATTAACAGCGTATCTAGTATTTTCATTAACAATCTTATTTTCCGTAGATGCATCGATTCTTTTTATGTCAAATATGAATAGGGAGCATGCATTCATTGCATTAGCAAGAAAATTAGAGCTTATTGGAATTACCCAATTGGGATTTCTAGTGATTGTGCTAGCTAATATATTTGCACTTGTCTCGGTCTCAGTGGCATTTCTTGGATTTACTGATACTTTATCAGATAGGCTAGAATTAGATCTAGGGATGAGTAGAAGTCCTTTATGGGTAATTATAGCAGTATTGGTAACACTAATAGTCATAGGATTAGAAGTCTTTGATGTAACAAGAATCGCCGCAGATGCGCTAGGTATCGCTGGAAACGCGGGAGGTGGGTTATTTATCCTAATTTTACCATGGCTTATGAAGGATAGTAAAGGGAAAAGAAGAATCGGTGTAGCTTTAATGTTTCTCATTTTGGTTACAGTATTAAACATTTTTATGATTCTTAACAGCATAACTTTCGTAGCGTGGCTGTCCTCGCTCATAGCTACGATACTTGTCCTAATTTTCGGATCATTAGTTCTGATTGAGGCTATACGAGCGGATAAAAAGCGAACATAACGCCTAGGAGAGTCGATTTCAACGCTTAGAAAGAAGTAATAAACATATCGTTATCTAAATGCTTTACAGAATTTTTATTTCGATAAGAAATAAGACGGGAAGTAATAATAGAGAGTCAAAACCAAGGTCACCCCTGGTTAGTCTCTACTAGTACTCCCCGCCCGCGCCACTCTTCTTGCGAAAAGTGGCGCAAATAATAAGCAAGCAAGGTATACTATAAAAACTTATGCTTTTTCTCCGAAATAATAATACTCCAAAATTATGATTGATGCACATAAAAACTACTTCTTGATTTAATTTTAAGTGATGAGAAAAATTAATGAGCGTTATAATTAGTGACATTATTATAGGCATTTTTACTACTTAATTTGAATCTACTTTGGATTATTCCGAGGGTAATACTTTGCCATTTACACCATTTCATCTAGGTCCAGCACTCTTGATTGGATTGCTATTATTTCCATTTATTGATATTATCATCATCTGCATAGCTTCAGTAATTATTGATATAGAACCAGCATATTATTTATTTGTACTAAATAAGGGACCAGTGCATGGAATTTTTCATACTTACTTAATGGCGACTGTTGTTGCCGTTATTCTATCAATTATTCTTTA
>JAHKLF010000083.1 GCA_029856615.1 Candidatus Njordarchaeota archaeon | reverse complement strand
TTGATAGATTATTTGAAGTGATAAAAAGACTAAGAGATGAAGGAATTACTATTCTACTAGTCGAGCAGAATGCAAGAAAGTCTCTGGAAATTGCAAATAGAGGTTACTTACTTGAGACTGGTAAAGTAGTATTAACTGGTACGGCTGATGAATTAAGGGAAAATCCATTAGTTAAAAAAGCTTATCTTGGAGGATAAACCACCAATCGCATTCTTATTTATTTTGATATTGCTTTTAGAAACGTTAATTTAGTTCTCCTTCCTTTTAACTATGAATAGACATTCATCGTCACCGCAACATATCAACTTCTCAACAATAACTTCAACATCCAAGCCTAATGCTTCAGCTATACCCTTAAATTCCTCAATTGTGGTCTCTGTTAAAGCCTTTCTCACATATACCGTGGATGGAGCCGCCCCATACATCTTCTTCATTATTTCCCAGTAAGGACATATAGGGATTTTACCTATATGCTCATTAGGGTCATTTTTGACTATCTCATAGGGTATTGCGAATTCTCGCTCCCACCAAGCTTTGGCAATTTGACCAACTGTTGATATGTCAGCCGTCTTTTGCGGTCTCTCTCTTAGATATCTTTGAGCAAATGATTTTGCCCTTAAGCGCCAAATTTTTGCAATTACACTTGAAGCCTCATCTTTACCCAATATATCAGTTAGAATCTTCCGTAGTGCGTATGCAAAAGATGCTTGGCCTTCTAGTAGACCGACAATATACCATTCTAAAGGCTTACCTATCATCTTGCATGCTTTTTTTAACTCATCAGGCATTAATTCAGACAACATACTCACACATTCCAAATTTTAAGACAACATGCTAATAGTTAAATAACTAATTAATGAATATTAAAAATGGTATCCTTATGGTAAAATGATACGACAACTACTTTAAAATGACCATTATAGAATGCTAACATTTAAATTTCAATTTTTCCTTTTTCGTGACAAGACCATTATCTCGGAGGATTCATAATGATTAACGAAATACTCGCATTGGTAGTTAGCGCAATTTTGATAATCATTGGTTCTATTATAGCATCCTCCGTTGCTGAAGCCCTACAATATGAGTATTCGGATGTATTGATAGCAGCTATCATAGCAATTCTACAGACATTACCTGAATACGCCTTTGTAATAGTGCTGAGTATGGATGGTAGATTAGATCTAGCCTTAGCCTCTATAATTGGGGCTAACATTTTACTCATAGCTCTTGGATTTCCTCTGACAGTTATAATTGCTTATCTTGCCCGATGTAAAGGCGTAAGAGAGGATTTATCCATAGACTTAATGCGAGAAAATAGTTTAGAAGCCGTATTTTTAGCTATTTCTGGAGCATATATG
Organism: Candidatus Njordarchaeota archaeon; assembly: GCA_029856615.1. Lineage (GTDB taxonomy): Archaea > Asgardarchaeota > Njordarchaeia > Njordarchaeales > Njordarchaeaceae > Njordarchaeum. Next base: position 5,370 of record JAHKLF010000083.1, on the reverse strand, counting down.
ATTTTCATTGGCATTAAGGGATACTTGGATATAATCGACTCGGTGATACTCTTTAGTGTCTTTATAATCTATACTCTATTAGTCACACGACTTCCTCCCGAAATTGAATTCGAGGAGCCTCATGGTCTCGCTCGCAAATTCATACAACGAAAAAAATTAGCTGCCATAGTAATGGTTTTAAGTATAGTTCTAGTATTTTTGCCCGCTGAGATTTTCGCTGACAGCATTATCAGCATCGCTCAAGAAACTTTAATCGTCACAGAAATTTTTTTAGTTGCTATTGTAGCACCAATAGTATCTGAAATGCCAGAAAAGTTAACTGCGTATATTGCTGCAACAAGGTCAGAAGATATGGCAAGGTTAGGTATCGCGAATTTTATGAGCTCTAGGATAAATAATGGCACTCTCTTAATATCGAGCATGTTTATAGCTGCCATTGTAGCGGGACATCTTGATCCTCTTTCACATATCCCTGTTGGATCTGATATAATCCGATCACTTTTAATCCTTGCTGGAATACTATCACTCATTGGAGCTCTAACAACAATAGATCGAAGAATAACCTTGCATGAATCCCTAGGCTTAATAGTCGTGTATGTCATATCAATATTCGCATTAGATCAGCCAACATACATCGTTCCAATTTTGGTGATTCTATCCTTAATTACGATCTTTATACTACTGAGAGCAATAAAAGAACGAAGATTCTATTGGCTTAAGGATATAAAGTATACTCTTGAGTTATGCGTGAAGAAAAATGGATAGAGTACCCATCCTTCTCGAATTTTCAATTAAAATTTAAATACCATAAATTAACTTCTCTGCTTCATTTCCTCACTCTTTTCATTAAATCACCTTGAATCAAGTGCCAAAAAATAGGCATCACGCAAAAATAAATCTAATAAAAGAGAATATTAACTACCAAATATATCATGTAAGATCAAAAACATATGTTATTTTTTAACATTTTTGTGTAATATATACGTCATCTTTTTTATTATTTTTAAGGGAAAATATTCACCCTTCTATATGTCGTCTATAATACCAACATGATAATTAAAATTTTTTAAAAAGAGGATTTTAAAAATGCCACTCGAAAAGAAATATATAGCAGTTATCGGGATCATCATAATATTAGTAATAGGAGGAGGTATAGCTTATTGGTACATGACTGCACCTAAAAAAGTTACAATCGTTGTAGAATACGGCCAGCCATGGCAGTATCTGGTTGAAAATCTCACGCTAGCTAAGTTCAAAGAGGAAGCCAAGAAACTCGGATATGACGTTGAAGTTACGTTAAGAATGATTCCTTACGGAGTAGATATAGTCCAAACGATATCTCAGGATCTGGCTCAAGGAGTGGCGGGAGATGTTCTAGTAATAGATAGCTTTATGATACCAGAATATGCTGAAGCCGGCTACCTACTTGATTTAACGAGTTATGTGGAAGAATGGGATGGATGGGCCGCTTATCCAGAAGCTATGAAAAAGATCGTAACATATGAAAATAAAGTATACGGAATTATGATTGATACTGATGTAAGAATGCTCTGGTATAGGAAAGACATATTCCAATTAGCTGGCTTACCAGCGGATTGGCAGCCAACAACATGGGAAGATATTATTGAAGCTGCATTGACACTTGCCAATAATTCAGATACAATTAAAGATCAATTGAATATTACGGAATTCTACCCGATTTACTTCCCAGCTGGAACTAAGTGGGGCGAAGCTACAACAATGCAAGGATTCTACATGCTACTCCTAGGAGCTGATAAAGATCCTTATAATAGGTTATATGATTACAGTGAAAATAAATGGGTAGGAAAGAGCAAGGCATTACTCAGAGCATTCCAATTCTACTATGACATCTATGTAGAACACAAAATCGCCCCAGAGGAATACAACTTCGTTACTGACGTCTGGTCGAAGCATAGAGAAGCATTCGCTAAGGGATGGGTAGCAATAGACATAGGTGGTTCATGGGAGTGGGACGAAGGTTGGGGTCCAAATGGCATTTATCCAATACCAAATAGAGAGGAAAAAGTAGGTTACGCAAAAATGCCAGGATATGCCGGAGGCGCTGAAAGTGAAAGACCGTTCGTCACAATTTCTGGAGGTTGGGCTGTTGCGATTAATGCAGCTATTAAACCAGAGCTCAAGCCTCTAGCTTGGCTATTCGTGAAGATCTTAGCCAGTAAGGAGAATGTAGCCAAGTTCTGTGCCAGATATGGAAAAATTGCACCAAGAACTGATGCCGCTGAGGTTCCTGAATACGCTGAAAATGAGTATCTCCAGTCAGTGTTAGAATACTTAAACTTCACAGACTTTAGAGATGCAATGCCCGGATACTCAAAAGTTTCTTTCTATATCCAACAGGCTACCGAGAAAATTGTTACAGAGGGCTGGACTGCTGAGCAAGCTCTCGATTGGTATTACGACCAATTGGTCGCAGAGTTTGGAGAAGACAACGTCATTACGTATCCGCTTCCATAAAAATTTTTGATACCTAATTTTTTTATTTTTAATTTCTTTTTCTCTTTTTAGAGAAATTTCTCCTGGTGGCTATATTGAGTACATCTAGAGCCCTCTCGTATAACTTTTCAAAGAAGATAAAAAATGTATTACGATCCGAGAGAGCATTGGCATATCTCTTTTTGCTTCCAACACTCATAATGATATTCGCATTTGTGATAATTCCAGCTATATGGGGTTTATGGGTAAGTTTCACACCATTAAGCTTAGTTGGAAAATACGCTATGAAGTATGATTTTATTGGATTAAAGAATTATATTAAGCTGATAAGTGACGCTGATTTTTATAACTCCATAAAAATAAGCTTCATATTCACAATTTTATCAGCTTTAATAGGTCAAGCATTTCTAGGTTTAATGCTCGCTTTAGTCATGCGAGAGAAAGCAATTAAAGGAAAAAGCATAGTAGCAATCACCGTTTTCTTAGCTTGGATAATCCCAGAAGTCGTAGCAGGATATATGTGGGGAGTTTTTGCAAGTAGAGAGGGTATGATGAACACCTTATTAGCTTTACTTGGTATGCCCCCTAGAAACTGGTTATATGATCTCCCGCTTGAAACAATTATTATAGCAAATATATGGAGGGGCACTGCATTCTCAATGATCCTCTTTATGGCTGCTTTGGAGGGAATTCCACATTATATCTATGAAGCTGCGGAAATAGACGGAGCAAGTTGGTGGCAGAGATTTAGGTACATAATTCTTCCAATGATGGCATATGTTATTCTCGTGGATTTCATATTGATTACAATATGGACATTCAATGTTTTTACCATGATATTTGTAATGACGGGAGGCGGGCCAGGAAATGCTACGGAACTCTGGACGATATTCGTATATAGAAGAGCTTTCCAGCCTCCCTATGAAGTAGGATACGCTTCTGCAGCGGCTAACCTGATGTTCCTAATCGTATTTCTAATAATTCTCTCCTATATTTACGTATCAAAGAAACTGAGGTGGTACGGGTGAAGATTCATAACATCGTATATTATGTGCTAGCATACATATTCCTCATTGTTGTTGCCATATTCTTCTCAGCTCCCTTTGTATGGCTTATTTTATCCGCTTTTGATCCCATGGCTTCGCCCCACTTTAGAATCCCCAGTGAAGTAACATTTCGATGGTTCGCTGGAATATTTAAGCCAATTAGCCAATATTATCAAATGACGCCTTTTAGCTGGATAATCAACTCAGCGATTATCTCCGTCTCCGTAGCCACTTTATCTACTATGTTATCTATAATCGGTGCATATCCATTAACGAGATTTCAATTCAGGGGACAACAAGTATTGCTTAATATTTTCGTTACATTAAGATTGCTTCCAGTTATTGTGATCGTAATACCTATAACACTAATATTCGCACGTTTTGGACTTTTAAACACATATTTAGGCCTAATAGTGGTGATGTCTGCACTTGTTTTACCATTTAATCTCTTAATCGCAGAAGGCTACTTTAAAGCACTGCCTAAGGAATATGAGGAGGCAGCTATGGTAGATGGCCTTTCTCGATGGGAAGCGTTCTTTAAAATAACACTTCGCCTCGCTCTTCCTGGAATCGTCACTATTTGGCTTTTATCTTTCGTCGTAGCTTGGGGCGATTTCTTACTTCCCTTAGTTATACTGAGAGATCCATGGAAGTACCCCGCGGCTGTTGGGATTTATTATTGGTTTGGAGTATATGGGAGAGTAGAGTATGGACGGATCTCAGCTTTTTCAATATTATATTCTATTCCAGCTATTTTGGTATTCTTGCTAACTAGGAAATACTTGATGAAAGGAATTTATGGTTTGGTATCGAGATGAGTAATATGGCACGAGTGCGTGTTGAAAAACTTGTGAAAGTTTTTCCTGGAGGAGTACAAGCTCTAAAAGGTATTTCATTTGAGGTCCAAGATGGTGAATTTTTCGTTTTATTAGGTCCATCAGGATGCGGTAAAACTACCACATTACGAATAATAGCTGGACTTGAGAAACCAACAAGTGGAAAAGTTTACATAGATGGAGAAGACGTCACAGATTTACCTCCAAAGGACAGAGATGTAGCAATGGTATTTCAGACATGGGCTCTATATCCGCATATGAAAGTATATGACAATATAGCATTCCCTCTTAAAATAAAGGGTCTCCGGAAAGAAGAAATCGGTAAGAAGGTCAAAGAAATTGCAAAATTGTTGCGGATCGAGGAATTACTGGATAGATATCCAAAACAGTTATCTGGAGGACAACAACAGAGAGTTGCTCTCGCAAGAGCATTAGTTAGGAGGCCCAGAGTCTGGCTTTTAGACGAGCCTCTCTCAAATCTTGATGCATTATTAAGAGTCTATATGAGAGCTGAATTAAAAAGATTACAGAGAGAATTCAATGTTACAACAATATATGTGACTCATGATCAAGTTGAGGCAATGACTATGGCAGATCGTATCGCAGTTATGAGTGAAGGTATAATTATGCAGATTGATAAACCCTTAGAAATCTATAATAACCCAAAAACACTATTCGTTGCAAGGTTTATTGGTGTTCCTCCAATGAATTTTATAAAATGTACAATCATTGAGAAGGATGGGATTTATTTGGATTGCGTTGATTTTAAATACCGAGTAAAAGAAACTCTATGGGAGCGGCTTAAAGATTACGTTGGAAGAGAAGTTATGCTTGGATTTAGGCCAGAGCACGCTAAAATATCCACATCTCCTAGTGAAGAGAGTATACCCGGGACGATTTATGTCATTGAACCTCTGGGTAGTGAAATGATCATAGATATTAAAGTAGGTGAAACCATCGTCAAGATAAAGTTACCCTTATCAATGGATCTATTAAGTATTAGCGGTAACGTT
>JAHKLF010000082.1 GCA_029856615.1 Candidatus Njordarchaeota archaeon | reverse complement strand
CGTTTTATCATGAGCCCGAGAAAATTATGGATTTAGTGGATTACATTGTGGGTAAGGTATTGGATCAACTAGGCATACCGCATGATCTTTTTGAAGCTTGGAGTGGAGTAATGCTTCCGTGAGAGTAATGATAAATTAAATGAGGGATGTTATGCGATACATCGGCACTATTGTTAATGAATGGAGGGGTATTATAGAGGGGGAAGCACTCGTAAGTAGATCCAGGATATCTTTCCTCGGGGATGTAAATCCAAAAACGGGAATTATTCGCGATCCTACTAGTGATATTAGCGGAAAATCGATTATGAATAAGATCCTTATATTCAAAGGGGGCCGCGGTAGCACTGTAGGCGCGCTTGTATTGTATGCATTAAAGAAGTATCGTAAAGCCCCAAAGATGATCGTAACAGTGGAAAGTGATTTAGTGGTCATTTCGGGGGCAATATTCGCTAATATCCCCATGATAACAAATGTGTCGAGTAAGATTATCACTGAGGTAAAAACGGGAGATATCGTAAAGGCATGGATTGAAGGTAATAGGGGAGTAATCGAGGTGTTTAGAAATGTATTTGACTAGAGAAGAGGAAATGATGCTAGATGGAGAATTCGGTGAATGGATATCTAAAGCGATAAAATTACTCATAAGAATCGGAGAGCTAAACAATGCGGAGCGGTTTATTAAAATAAGAAGAGCTCACATATCGGGCGTATCTTATAAGACCGCGGGTGATGCAATCATCGAATTACTAGATGATATGATTGAAGCGGGCGTAGGAATAACTATACATGCAACTCTTAATCCAGCAGGAATGGATTTAGAAAATTGGCGAAAAATGGGTGTTCCCGAGGAATTCGCCCTAAAACAAAAGAGGATAATAGACGGATTTACACGAATAGGAATTATACCGTCTCTAACCTGTGCTCCCTACTTCTTCGAAAATAGACCCAATTTCGGCGAAATCGTAGCTTTCTCAGAATCATCTGCTGTAGTTTTTGTTAATAGTATTCTTGGGGCAAGAACCAATAGACATGGAAGTCTAGATGCCTTAGCTGCAGCGATTACTAGTAGAGTCCCTTTATATGGTTTTCATCTCACAGAAAATAGAAAAGCGAATATCTTAGCAATCGTTAAGAACGATGAATTTATGGAGAGTCATTATGGTTTACTTGGACTTTATATAGGAAGACAGTTAAAACCCAGTGAGATTCCTGCTTTTATGTTTAACAAAAAGCCAAATTTAACAGGATTAAGATTACTTGGAGCGGCTATGGCAGCCTCGGGAGCTCTTTCGATGTTTCATGCCATTGGGATAACTCCAGAGGCGAAAACATTAGAAAAAGCATTCAGCGATAACAATTATGAGAAGTTAATTGTTGCTAGAGAGGAAATTAAAAGTATAGAGGAAGAGTTCTTTAAACAAGATTTAGATGAATTAGAAGCAGTATTTATAGGCTGCCCTCATGCGTCTCTTGACGAGCTTAAGGAAATTGCTATGTTCATTAGAGGGAAGAAGATAAGGAATGACGTAAAATTATGGATTTTTACATCTAGATATATCTTAAAACAAGCGGGCAATCTTGGATTAGTCGATAAAATTGAAGAAGCAGGTGGTAGCGTATTCGCGGATACGTGCATGGTTGTAGCTCCAATCGAGGTGTTAGGAATAAAAAGAATAGGGACAAATAGTTCTAAAGCTGCTTGGTATTTACCAAGATTCGCGGATGGTAAAATTGATGTAACTGTTTCGCCATTGAAAAATCTTCTGCACGCTATTTTACAATAAGAATTAAACAATTGGGGGGTATTATGGAGTCATCCGTGAGGAAAATTTATAGAGCATACGAATCTCTATTTTCTCTTCCATCTCTAGGGAAAATGTTAGGATTAACAATCGTTAATTCAATAATACTCTCATTTCTATATTTGGCAACGAGAGATTCTCTATCTGTCTATAATCTTTTTTTAACCTTTCTAATGATCATCAGTTTCTTCCTTTCTTATCCTATAATAATCAAAATCATTACTTTTAGGTGCAGGACCATACTAGATTTTAGGAGATCATTGGGTTTGGGAAATATCACTGGATTTACGGGTCTATTAATAATGTTTAGCTCGAATTTAGTAGAGCGAGTTAACACGTTAAGTCGTTTCATGAAGCTAATCGGTATTGGGATTCTCATTGTACTATTCGTCCTTGTTATTTACACGACTTCAATAATATCGTGGAAGAGAGCACTTAGTGGAGGTATTATATTATCTACTCTCGTCCTATCACTATTTACATTGTTATGGGGAAGAATGATAAACGGAGAGCTTCTTAAAATAATAGTGAGCATGGGATTCTTTCTCTTGTTGGCTTTCATTATAACGGAAGTCCCACTGAGAATAGCAAGCAGCATCGCAGATGTACCTGCAATAGACATTACAAGAGGATTCATTTTCGCTTGGACAGAAAAAATTTATGATATTTTAGAGAGTGTTTTCGGAAGAATCAGTGTGAAGAGAAAAATACCGATTGGAGTTATTAAGGTTGAACGCGAGGATGGAAAAACGCTTAATATCGTAATTTCCAATATTCATCCGGGGCCCTTTTTGAATGTAGGAAGTGCAAATCTACCTTTTTATATTTCGGAGTACTTCAGGAAACACGCTAATTATGATGCTGTGGTGTTACACGGCACCTGTTCTCACTCAGAAAATTTACCATCTAAACGGGAGTTAGAGAAATTTGCGCAGCATTTAATTGAATTATGTCGAGAAAACAAAGCAACGGGGACGATATCATTTCCTATTAGAAGGAAAGTAAGCGAATATACTTTCGTGTGGCAACGATTCGATAATTCAATTATAACTATAATAAGTCGAAGTCCACTAGAGATGGACGATATTGATCTATCGGTGGGCATAGCATTTAGAGAGATCCTGAGGAGTTTAGGGTATGATGGCCTTCTGGTAGACGCTCACAATTCTCTCATACGACCGGGGGAAATAGATACGATAAAATTAGGAGAGAGAGCTTCAGAAATAATTCTACAGGAAGTTAAGGAATTCTCAAAAACGGGAATTGGTGAATTAAGCACTATTGTCACGAAAGTTGGTTGGTTTAACATAAAGTGCGAGGAGCTTTCTATAAAGGATGGAATGGGTCCCGGAGGGATTTGGGTAATAATCTTAGAAGCAAATGATAAAAAATTCGCATATGTAATAATAGATTCTAATAATCTATATGCAGGTATGAGAGAAGCAATTCGAGAAAAAATCTTACAAGAGGTGGCAATCACAGATCTAGAGGTATTGACAACAGATACGCATATAGTAAACGCTATAAGTCCTAAGGAAGGTGCTTATCCATTAATGGATCAGAATAAATTACGTCCGATAGTATCGTGTATTAAGCATGCAATTATCGAAGCAATTAAGGCGACGAAAAAAGCAAAAGCGAGTTTTATTATTCGCGAAATTGAATTGAAAGTCTTAGGAACCGAGGGGGTATATAAGCTAACAAATGCCGCAATATCAGGAAGCAAAGCTTTCAAATTAATTAGCATTTCGACGAGTCTCATTGGTTTATTTGCATTGTGTATTCTCTCTCTCATATAAATAATCCGATTTATGATCAAGCAGAAATAGTAATTCTGAGTAAAGGAATTGTGCAAATTATTTTATATCGTTGATGTCAAATTAAAGTATTCATAGAGATGGAGGGGATTCTGGATGGTAAGTTTCAGAGTTTTACCAAAGAAGAGGCAGATATCGATCTTTGGGATAAGGGCCGTTGGAAAAACAACGTACCTCGTTATGCTCATTAATAAGCTTTCTAAAATGATGAACATTTCTAATATGCATATTTTAGCGGGATTAGATTACTATATGCGAATGATGAATTGGATTTTGCGTGGCGAAGGACCTCCGCCGACAAAATTGGCTGAAAGACTATTAATTCATGTCAGAATGAAAATCGATGGCCAAACTGTGGAAGTGAGAACATATGATCTAGCTGGCGCAGAAATTGAAAGAATGGGCGAGACATTTCGGGCGCTAATTGACATTGGAAACGGTTATATCTTCCTAATTGAGCCAAGTCCGGATCCGGATAGGAAAGTCACACAAGTGTGGCTAATATATAGATTCATCGAGTATCTTACCCAAGGGTTTGAAAAAGTCGTCAAAAAGCCGATCGCTTTCGTTTTCACGAAGAATGACTTGTATGGTATAAAGAATCCAGAGCAATTTTTCTGGACTTACACATCACCCGTTTTTAATCTAGCTCAAACGTTTTATAAGCTCAAGAAGTTTGCATTTTTCGCAGTATCAGCTTTTGGCGGAGATTTAGAGACATTAAGAATGCAGGGCAAAGAGATACAGCCCATTAACATTGAGAAGCCTTTTTTCTGGTTGATCAATAATGTTTGAATTCCTAAGTAGGGGGTATCAAATGGGAACAAATAGAATTTATGGGCTTTTACAGAAAGATAGTATTGAATTCGATCATGCTATATTCACATCGGGCCGCGGGGGAGATTATAGAGTGACTGCAATGTCTTCAGGAATACTTAGAAGCGAGATAACGGATATTGAGAAGAATGCGCTAGTTAAGTATTATATCCCTCCTGATATTGTTTTTGTTGATGCTATTCGACGATTTCCGTTGAAATCTGGGCGAATAGGTGTAAGCTACGTAATGGAAGCTGGACGAGATGAGTATGGAAGACCCGAGAGATTTCGGGCGCATATAATATTATTGCCAGCGGATATTGCTCGAGACATAATTGATCCACGAATATTCAGAGCTTATTTCATTAAAAGGGATATTTTTGGGGATTTAAACAAGCTTAAAATTAACGTGAAAGAATTGTTGAATTTAATTTATACATCACATTTCAGAGTAAAACAGAATTTAAAATCACTATTAAACATCCTAGATGAGAGGGAAATAGTTGCTCTTTTTGCATCAATCTTTAATTTAAAGAAGACCATAATTATTCCCCCTGAGGAAGTTTATGTAGAAACGATCGAGAAGAAGAATTTTATGACAACAATGGATCTACTTAGTGGCATTTTTTATATACTTCCGAGCTTTCTAAAACTGCGTATTTCTTATACAACTTTTGCAATACATGGTGAGCTTGAAAAAGGTCACATCATTTTTCTCCATAGTTTGGGAATTCTGCCAAAAGAGGGCGCAATAGTAATTGATATGAATGAGAAAGTAATATTGGATGAGCGTGGAAGAAAAAGAGAGATACGAGATAAGTTTGTTTCTCAGCTTCTCAAGATTATACTAGATTGCATCGATTCTAAAGATTTCCTTTTACTAGACGCAATAATTAGCGCTTTAAATAACAGTCACATTATTCTCGAAAAGATGTCTGAGAGGGGGTTGCGATTCCTATATAATCTCCTTGATAATTTATATGAGATGAATTTATGAGGGAATGTAGATGGTAAGAATTATTCGAGCTTGGAAAATAGATGAAAGAATTATTGGAGTACTAGTAGTCAATGAAGATTTCTTCAAAAATGCATTACCAGGAGACTTCGTTGAAATAGAAGGAGAAAGGTACCCCATTTTGTCTATTAAGAGAACAGTCGGCGCTGTAAAACTGGAAGTGCTTGCTAATAAAACGCCGAGTGAAAAAAAATTAGAACTAATAAAATCAAAACCGAGCAAAGGCAGGTTTGCTATAATCGGGCCTATTAGTGACTGGATTATAGCAGGTTTGAGATTAAATAATTACGAGCTGACGGGAAATTATCGAGATGCAGATTTTGTAATAATGACATATCCAGAGTATATTCCCGAGCCTTTTCCACGAATCATTTTTGCACCCAACTTAAGTTCGACGTGGCACGATTACATAAAATTCAACGAAATTTTTAGTAAATATAACATCACTGCACGATATGATTTAAAGAAACCCATAGCGGAGGAAAGTGGCTCGATTATAATCGATGTTCCTAATTTAGGAATGATAATAGAGTATCCCGCAAGATATTTAGCCTATGCAATAGCTAGTGGAAATAGAACTATCATTCTCGGGGTTTTAAAGAATAAGCCTAACTACATTGCACTCATTGGTGAGATCGAAAATAATATTGTAATATACAGTTCTCTTGCGATGATGATACCTTATGATCTAATATATGGTAAGGGGAATAATCTTCGTGTGCTGATAAACTTAATTAGTGGACAGTTAAAAATGCCAGAGAGCGTTGAAGAGCCTCATGAAGTATCCGGGGTAGAAGAGCCTGATGTCGTGCTATTAGAATTAGAAGACATCGATAAATACAGCTTTTTCAGGAAATTGTTACAGAGAGTTTCAATACTAGGGGGGCTAATATTAAATCGAAATGATACAGAATTAGAGGCAATAGTTATCTTCCCGATATTAGATACAAAATCTTCGATTAAATGCAAAATAAAGATCTCTGGGAATACAATTAACATTAGAGCATTAGATATTAAAGAGGAGTCTAGTCAGATTATTGAGAGAATCAGAGGCATTATAATGGATTTAATTAGAGAGCAAAAAGAGAAGAAGCACCTTATTGAAAAGTTTAAGAAAATTTACATCATAGCTACAGAGGTCCAACGAAAATTGATAACAGCTAAGGATATGATCGAAATAGATATGGATGTTCCTATGATTCTGGAGGAATTAAAAAGCGCGGTTAGTGACTTATCGGCGGATGAAGTTTTCTCCGATATTGCTTTAGAGATTATGAATACATGTGAAGCTCTAGAAAGAATAAGAAGCAGAGAAGAGAAATTACTTGGCGATATTAAAAATGAGCTTCTAGCAAAAATAGATGATTGGATAAATAGGGTACGAAGAAAGGGATTAGATGCATTCTCTTAGAAGG
>JAHKLF010000081.1 GCA_029856615.1 Candidatus Njordarchaeota archaeon | reverse complement strand
TGTGGGTCTGGAGACTAGTTATAGTCTCGTGGACTTGTCTGAGGGCTATCATAATGTGACTGTTGTTGTTTATGATAGGGCTGGTAATGCTGCGGTCAGTTTTGTCGAGTTCTATGTGGATGTGTCGCCGCCTTATATAGTCATTATTAGCCCTGAGAATGGTGCGTATCTGAATTCGGGTACTATTGAGGTGCATTGGCAAGGTGAAGATCTAAGTGGAATTGCCTATTATGAGGTTAGGATCGATGATGGTGATTGGATTTATGTTGGCTTAAACTGTACTTACATAGTTAGGGATCTTCCAGATGGATCACACTTAATTTCTGTGCGTGCAACGGATGCTCTTGGATTCAGTTCAGAGAGAACTGTTGTATTTACTGTCGATACAACAGCTCCAGAGTTATCATTAGTATATCCTGAGAATAATACTGAGTTCGTAATAGAGGGTCTCGATATTTGGGTAAACATAACATGGACAGGGAATGATAATATAGAATTAGATCACTTTGAGGTCTCAGTTGATGATGGACCATGGTGGAATGTCGGTCTGAATACAAGTAGGCGTGTACTTCTCTCAATTGGTAATCATACTATACGGATTAGAGCCTATGATAAAGCAAATAATTATGCAGAGATAAGAGTAATAATAAGTGTAAGAGGAAAGGGCTTTATAACAATTCCCAAAGACGCATTACTTGCAATAGGGGGACTATCACTGGTTATAACTCTTAGTCTAATAGTGGGTCTGAGGAGGCGGAAAAAGAGATATTTTCGAGCAGCTTGGTGATTTTTTATTCTCTTATTCATTCATTTTTTGGACTTTGATAATTGAAGGTTTCATGGAATTTAAAATATAGGAGAGATTCTTCCATTGGAATTCGATCTAAATATGAAATATCACCAGACTAATTCTAATTTTACTTAATTGTGTAATTTTTATTAGTGATAATCTATATTTTTAACAATAATTTGTAAGAATTTATATGGTATTACTAACTGGAGCATATTATAGGGAAGTTTTAGAGAGTGGATTCTTGGTGAAATTTCTTGGAAAAATTAATTATTATTGACTTTGGCTCTCAATATACACATCTAATTTGTAGACGGATACGAGAGTTAAAAGTTAAGGCAGAAATAGTACCATGGTACAATGCAGATGTAGTATTATCACGAGATGTAAAAGGGGTAATTCTTTCTGGCGGTCCGATGAGCGTGTATGACGAAAATGCTCCAAAGATAAATGAAGATTTAATTCAGGAACTGAGAATTAATCATATTCCTGTTCTAGGTATATGCTATGGGCATCAATTATTAGCTCATCTGTTAGGCGGAAAAGTAAGTCGAGGAGAAAAGAAAGAATACGGTCCCGCGGAATTGGAGATTATTTCTTATGGAAGATTATTACGCGGATTAAATAGTGTAGAAAAAGTTTGGATGAGCCATGGGGATCGCGTGGAAATACTACCTGAAGGGTTTACCGTACTAGCAAAGACGGTTAATTGTCCTATCGCTGCCTATGAATCAGTAGATGGATTAATTTTTGGCGTGCAATTCCATCCAGAGGTGAAACATACTCCTCATGGATTAAATATACTAAAAAATTTTCTCGACATATGTGGATTCAAATACGAGTGGAATTTGGAAGATATAATAAGTAATATAATATGGAGAATTAGAGAGAAGGTGGGTGAAAATAGAGTTCTTATGGCTGCTAGTGGAGGAGTAGATTCGACTACAGCAGCTTTTCTGATCCATAAGGCTATTGGGGATAGACTACATCTAGTGTTTATGAATACAGGACTACTGAGGGAGGGGGAGGACGAATGGGTTTTAGGAATGCTAAAGAGTCTGGGATTTAAGAATATTCATTACGTGAACGCGTCCAAGCGGTTTTTAACTGCACTGAGAGGGGTATCTGATCCAGAGGAAAAAAGGAAGATTTTCTCTAAGATCTACGCGGAGGTCTTAGAAGAAACAGCTACCGAACTAGAGAAACAGTATGGTGAATTTAAATTCCTAGCTCAAGGAACAATTTATCCGGATAGAGTTGAAAGTGGCGCTACAAGTAAGGCTGCAGACAAAATCAAAAGTCATCACAATGTAATTATGCCGAGACTATCGAAGCTTGAAATCTTAGAGCCATTAGCGGATTTCTATAAGGATGAAGTGAGAGAAATTGCGAGACTATTGGGCATCCCAAAGGATGTGTGGGGGAGGCATCCATTCCCAGGTCCTGGATTACTAGTAAGAATTCTCGGTGAAATTACGGAAGAAAAATTAAGGATAGCTAGAAGAGCACATACTATTGTCGAAGAAGAGATAAAAAAGAGCGGCTTGTATGATGAGTTATGGCAAATTTTCCCTGTGATTCTTGATTCAAAAGCGGTTGGTGTGAAAGGGGATGCTAGGAGTTATGAGTATATCATTGCAATTCGAGCCGTAAAGAGCGAAGATGCGATGACAGCCGAGTTTGCTAAGTTACCATGGGAATTATTAGAAAGGATAGCTAACAGATTGGTTAATGAAATTGAAGGTGTAGGCCGTGTTGTTTATGATATAACTCATAAGCCTCCAGCTACGATAGAATATGAATGATCTCTATTATGCTAAAAATCTAGGAAACTTTTAATTGCCCATCAACTCATTTTATTAGTGATGTTTACAATATTAAAAGATGTTAACAAACCAGTGGGTGAGTGAGTTGTCAAAGGTGATTGCCACTAGAGTAAGCGAAGATATAGTAAAAGAGATAGAATTTATATGCAAAGTAGAGGGTTTGGATAAGGCAGCAGTGGTCAAGAAGCTGCTTTTGGAAGGGTTAAAAAAATGGAAACTTGATTATGCATTGAAGCTTTATAGAGAGGGAAAAATTTCTATTTGGCGCGCTGCAAGGATAGCCGATTTATCGTTATGGGAATTTATTGATATTCTAAGAGAGAAGAGAATCGAGTTACAACTAGATGAAAATGATCTGAGGTAGAAATCATTGTGTGTAGCTAATGCTACACCCCTGATCTTCTTAGCTAAAGTTAGTAAATTAGAGTTATTATCAAGGATATTCAACGAGATTCAGATTCCTCACGAGGTAAAAGTGGAAGTTGTGGATAGGGGCAAAGAATTAGGATATGTAGACGCAATGCGCGTCGAAGAGGCGATTTTACGTGGAGATATCATTGTCCATAAGTTAGAAAAAGAGGAAATCTCGGAGGCTATAAGAATCTCAAAGAAGTTTGATATCGATATCGGTGAGGCGCAAGTAATTATATTAGCAAAAAAGAAGAGAGAAAGTGCAGTTATAATGGATGACCTTAAAGCAAGGAGGATTGCTGAATTATATAATCTCAAACCTATTGGTACTGTGGGCATACTGATAGAGTGCGTTAAGCAGAAGATATTAACTAGAGAGGATAGCATAAAAATTTTGGATACATTGATAGAGAAAGGCTTTAGACTAAGTATAGAGATGTACAAGCAATTTTTGAGCGTACTATCTGAACTCAACTGAAAATCGCAACTCACGTTAGATGCTTTTATGTTATTCTACTGTATATTATCTTATTAGAGGTGATAGTCGTTGGGAAGAATGAGAAGAATTAAGTTAGGAAGTATAACTATAATCCCTATATGGTCAGATTCAATGGGCGCAAAATCATTTTCTGTCTTCATTGATACTGGTGATGTGAGAATAATGATTGATCCTGGGGTTTCCATCATGCATCCCTCCTTTCCGATAAGTGATGAGGAAAAAGCTAATTACGTGGAGAAAGCTTGGAGTGAGTTAGTGAAATATGCCAGAAAATCTGATATCGTAACAGTAACTCATTATCATTATGATCATTTTAGTCCCGATGCACCAGATTTTTATGAAGGAAAAATAATTTTGGCTAAGAATCCTAATCAGTACATAAATGAGTCTCAAAGAGGACGTGCTGAGGAATTTTACTACTATTTTTATAGAGATCTAACTGGGAAAGAATTAAAATTTGAAAAAACCGAAAGAAATGTGCTTTACGAGAATCCCCTAAAAAACCTTAAGAAGGCTCTAAGTATAGACTACGGGGATTATACAGAGAGAAAAAAAGAGCTCTTAGAGAAGGGATCTAGGTGGTTTGAGAGGCTAACTACTAAGTGGAATAAATGGCCACTAATACCAGAATTCAAAGTAGGTGAAACGCGCTGTATTTTTGCAGATGGAAGGACATTCAAATTTGGAGAAACATTAATTAAATTCCAGGAACCCATGTTTCATGGCATTGAATTCTCAAGAGTTGGTTGGGTAACTCCAATCATTATAGAGAAAGATGGCGTGAAAATCCTTTATACCTCGGATTTAAATGGGCCCATAATAGAGGATTATGCTGATTGGATAATAAAGGAAAACCCAGACATATTATTCATTGATGGTCCAGCAACATATATGATCCCCTACACTCTCAATTTGATCAATTTTAAGAGAGCATTAAATAACCTCACAAGGATTATTAGAATGGTAAATAGCAAGTATATTTTTCTTGATCATCATTTAACAAGAGATGTAAGGTTCAGAAAAAGATTAAGAGAAGTCTACGAGACATCGACAAAATTGCATAAGAGGGTCATGACTTTTTCCGAAATGAGGGAAAAGAAACCTCTTGCTGAGAGAATTTTCAATAATATGAGTAGAAGGAAGGAGAAAAAAATAAGTAATACGATTTTATAATAATGTTTATTAATGAATGTATATGAAAGTTAATCCTTTTTTGTTTGCTGATCGAAGTATTTTTATATGAATAATCCTCAGAACTCTTTCTAAAAAGTTAAATTATTGAAAGTTATTGTTTCAATACGCTCATAGAAACGTAGGTGATGCATGGATCATAAGCATTGGTGATAAACTATGCCAGCGAGGTATAGAGTGGCAAAGGATTATAAAATAATAAAGGTCTTTGATCCGTATGTAATAGCTGTTCTATTAACCCTGAGAAACGGCCCTATGAACTTAAGCGAATTGTTTAGAAGAATAGGTAAAATCGCTGAGGTTTCTATGGTTACATTGATGAGAAAGGTAAAAATTTTACATAATTATGGATTAATCCGCGTAGCGGAAAAGAGAAAAGGGCCGTTCTCAGAAGAAAAGCGATATAAATTATCAAGTCGCGGTAAGATACTAGCTGACGCGTTTGCAAGAGTTCTCAGTTGATAAATTCAACCTCAATATTCGCCTTATAACTTCTAAGATATCACTAATGGGGAGAATTGTCCTTAATTAAGGCGTCTTGTTTAACTATGAATGTATTTTTTGTTAGTGAATGTTAATGAATTCTCGTGGGCGAAAAGAAATTTTTATAAATATATCAATTAACAATGATTAATTTGTATCAAATCTATGATGGTGAATACATGAAGATTTCCATGAGAAACTTTTCAGGCGTATTCTTGATAATTCTGCTTCTTCTGCCAATTGTAAGTAGTAATTTTGCTCTGATGAATAATGAGAAGACGCCAAAGCAGATTGAGAGCACAAATCAGGGCAGGAAAAGTCATCATAACGTTAACCGATTAGTGCCTATTGATGAGGAATTGCTCAAGAATCAATTAGAGAAGGAGATTTCACCTCCAGAAACATTTAAAGTAGCTGGAATAACATGGAATAACCCACCAGGATCCTGGTGGGATACTGATTGGGAATATAGAGTGAATGTGACAATTACAGAACCCAATGTGGTAAGTAGAACAGATTGGCCTATCGATGTTTATATTCAATTTAATCCTCCGGCTTTTAAGTATTCTATAAGAGTCATTAGAGTTGACCCAACAGGATACGTGGAGGTTCCTTCCCAAGTTTGGGACATCACATATTACAATGATACTCATCTATCAGCAGCGAAGGTGACTTTTCTTGTTACAATACCTAAGGGAGGGACAAAAGAATACCAAATTTATTGGAGCATTGATTATGTTGATCCACCGGTATATTCAAAGAGAATATCAATAGACATCGTACCTACGCCAGAGGGAGACATGTATGTAATTAGAAGCGAAACCAAAGGATGGCAGATTAAACTTCCTCCGAAGAACGGTGGAAAAGCTAGTAATATGACGCTGCCTACCGGCTATGAAATAGGTCATGATTGGTTACACTTTGGTACGACACGGGCACCTTCTTTAGCATATGGGGGTTATTGGGGAACGGGTAATACGAATAATATGCGTTATGCTAGTAGATATATTCTGGAGGAAACAGATCCTCTCCTTGAGCATTATGAGGGTGTAATCTTTGTTACGTATTGTGTTGAAGATATACCACTTTATGATGAGAACCTACAAGATGATGTCGCGCAAGTAACAATAAAATATAGGATCTTTGATTGGGGAATTATTGCCGAAGAGAAGGTAGAATGGCTTATAGACGATTATGACGTGGATTATTACATCGCGGGGTGGGTTTTCGATCAAGATGACGGAGCTTCATCATCAACATTTAATGCGATAGCGAATGATACAGCCATAATCTTCAATAAAACATATCCAATAGTAACATACACAGGGGATGTCTCGGGTAGTAATTATGATAGATCCTTCATAAATGCGCTTGGAATACCACTTCTGAGTGTCTATTTCGTATACTTAAGTGCAGGGTCGCATAGTGTATATCTAGATTATCTAGTGTACGATTACGATGACTCGTACATTTACGTCTTTGACACGGGTGGAAACTTAATTTATCAAAACTATGATTATAACAATTATGTCACTTATACATTCTCAGTCTCAGCTGATGGCTGGTATTATATAGTGATCGGTTGTTATGGAGACGATAATGGAGATGGGTATCTAGAGTATAATATAGCGATTGATGGGCAATCAGTAGCATCTAATGTTCGAGTAGGGGACTTTGATAGATCGGATGGGTA
>JAHKLF010000080.1 GCA_029856615.1 Candidatus Njordarchaeota archaeon | reverse complement strand
GAGTTTATTGTGAAACTTCAAGGCGAAAAAGAAACCATGGCGAACTTCACAGTAATAGGGTTCATGAAATTTGCTCCAGGCATCGCTTTCTCTATATACGACCTACAATATAGGTATCAGATCTACGGATTTGTTGCTTTAGAAACGTTAGTTAGAATTCTAAACGATACAAGTGGGATCTATGTAACGAAGATACTTGTTGATATTAATGATAATTACAATGCTACAGCAATTGGAGAAAGCATACTACAAGTTTTAAGGGATATGGACATCTCGCCTCAAATAGTTATATACAAGAAAGCGCTAGAGGAGGCTAAAGAATTTAGTTTTCAGTCAATAGTAGCATTCTTCACGAGAGTAGAATTTGGATTCGTGATAGCCATAGCTTTTGCCGGAATGGCTCTAATAATGGTAATGGCGATTCTGGAAAGAAAACGTGAAATAGCTTTGCTTATAGCTAAGGGAGCGTCATCTAGAAATATTCTTGGAGAAGTAGGTGGTGAAGCTTTTCTAATAGTATTAATAGGATTTGGTCTTGGGATAATAATAGCTCTGGCGTATAGCTATGGGATATTAGTAGGTTCCCTCAATTTCGCAGTCATTTTCACGCAACAAGTTTTTGAATTGCCGCCCGGATATGGCATGTACATCCCAGAATTCTTGTCCTATGTTCTTGGTTTATCGATTGTGTTATTTATTGTATCTGCTTTGATACCCGCTCTGATAATTATGAGAAAACCAATTGTAGATGAATTAAGAGTTCGTCATTAAGAGGTGGTGGTAGTGAGCGAAGTTTTATGTGAAAGATTAGTTAAAATCTATAAAACGGGAGATATTGAAGTCGTTGCCTTAAGAGATCTCGACTTAAGAGTGGACAAAGGGGAACTCAGAGTTATTGTAGGTCCATCGGGGAGTGGAAAAACGACGCTCTTAAACTTAATAGGAGGTATAGATCAACCCAGCGCTGGCAGGGTAGTTGTAGATGGAATTGAAGTAAGCAAGCTGGCAAGACGACAGCTTGTGGAATATAGGAGAAAGAAGGTTGGTTTTGTCTTTCAGTTCTTTAATCTTATTCCGACTCTTACAGCCTTAGAAAATGTTGAATTACCGATGGCATTAGTTGGCGTGCCTAAAGAGCGGAGAAGAAAGAGAGCAATTGAGCTCCTAAAATTGGTTGGATTAGAGGCAAGAATGCATCATCGACCCGATCAACTCTCTGGAGGGGAGCAACAGAGAGTAGCTATTGCTTCAGCATTAGCTAACGATCCTCCTCTGATACTGGCGGATGAGCCAACGGGAGAGCTCGACACCGTTACGGGTAAGCAGATTGCCGAGCTTTTCAGGAGACTTAGAGACGAATTGGGGAAAACAATAATCATAGTTACGCATGATGTATCAATAGCGATGATTGCTGATAGGATCTCTAGAATAAGGGATGGTAAGATAATAGCCACTATAACCCCAGCAGAACTAGAGGTTGCGGAGGTAGTTCCCAAAGAGGGCTATGAAATTGTCAAAATGCTAGAGGAGAGAAGGGAACAGCTTAAGCGTGAGATAGCAAAGCTTGAGGAGGAATTTAGATTAAAGAAGATCAGTGCTGATGAATTCGTGGATAGATATTCAAAATTAAAGACAAAATTGGAGGAAGTTGAGGAGGAGATATCTAAATATTCCATCTAATCTCTTCTTCAATTTTTAGCATTTTTAATCTATAACACCGCTTTTTCTCAGATAACTGAGAAATCCATGAAGGCTTCTATGAACGCCGTCGGACAGAAACGGATTTTCCTTTATTTTATCTAGAAATTCTCTAGCATTATGATCTACTCTTAAGAGCATGTCAAGTAATTCTTCGCCCCTTCTGCCTTCCTTGTACAATTTTGTGATCATATTCTTCCATAAATTTAATTGCCCGTAATATTCAATAAGCTTCCTAAATCCATTTCCATACATCCCAAAGTGTATATATGCGGTATGGTCTGGTCTAAGGAGGAGCATTTTATGTATTGACTCCAGTGCTGCCTCCAACTCGAATGGCTGAGGAGTCGTTGGGGCTAGATAACCATCCATGCATAGTCCAGCAGAATCTCCCGCGAACATAATATTGCCCCAATCAGTGAAGTATGAAATGTGGTGACTAGCATGGCCTGGCGTGAATAAAGCTAGAACGCAGATATCGTCTGATAAGCTTATTATTTCATAATCCTTCACTTCCCTTATTCTGTTCTCATCCATTGGATCTGGTTTCCCGATGTAATTAACTACCTCTCCTAGGACTTCCACGGCGGAATCCCATAACTTTTGCGGATTAACAATATGGGGTTTCCCTTTAGGATGGACTAATATTTTGGCATTAGGGAAATGATTAACTAATTTGCTAGCAGCGCCATAATGATCAGGATGTATGTGTGTAAGAGCGATATAAGCTACATCTCCTTTATTTAGACCTAATTCATCAAATGCTGAAAGTAGAGAATTGAAGAATTTGGTTGGACCGGGATCTATTATCATTATCCTATCGCCTACTATGATATAGCATCCGAACGTTTGAGGTAATTCGGGATGCCCCACATCCACCAAGAAAATGTTTTTGTAGATATTTGCAATTTTTACCAAGAATTTCACCTCGAAAATCAGGTAAAAATATGTCTACAAATAGCTCTAGGCTACAGTACTAACTGAATCATGAAAAATTACTTAAAAACCTTTGATAATATCAAGCGTCCAAGGGTATTGAAAATCTCATCGATATTTATATTCTTTAATGCGCTTGATTCGACATACGGAACTTCATAACCCAGCATCTTTGATAGTATTTTCGCCAGTTTTTCTCCTTCTTCCCGTGTAACACAATCAGGATATTTTTCGCGTAAATCAATTTTATTGCCAACGAGAACTATTGGGTGCCTACCGGAATTGATAATAAACTCATTCGCCCAATTCATAGCAGCTTCATATGTTTCTTTTCGAGATACATCAAAGACCAGAATACCACCTTTTGCTCCTTTATAAAATGTTTTCCTTACATCCTTATATTTTGGCTGTCCCGCTAGATCCCAAATTATCCACTGGATACGGATGGTTCGTTGACCAATATCGATTTTCGTGGATTTACTGAAAATATCGACACCAAGTGTTTGCTTATATTCATGAGTAAACTCCCCCTTCAAATACCGCTTAGCGATGGATGTCTTACCGACGGCGCCTTCTCCTATCAAAACGACTTTGAAGTATGTTCTAAACGACAATTCATTTCCCCAGAGGTAATGGATTACCTACTAATGGGTTTCTTGATAATTTTCTTTAAAAAGTTTAGATTAAAATGGGGTGGTTTACTTAGTATATCTAAGACCGCGCGTCAAGGTTGTCGCAGCTAAGGCTAATACGAATCCTTTCACAACGAATTGGTAATAAGGATTAACATTCAGAAGAATCAGGATATTAGTTATTGTAATCAGGATTAAGGTTCCGATCAATGCACCAATGGGAGACCCTAAGCCTCCTATGAGTTGTACTCCCCCTAACACAGAAGAAGCGATAGCATCAAGCTCGTACCCCACACCTGCTTGAGGGTAAGCTGATGCAAGTCTAGCGGCAATTATTATTCCCGCCAATCCATATAATATTCCAGAAAGCGTGAAAATCACTATTTTGACGGCATCGACGTTAATTCCAGAGAATCTTGCGGCCTCTTCGTTGCCTCCTATAGCGTACACGTACCTACCAATCTTGGTATATTTTAGCAGAAACGTTGTGAAGAAGAGGACTATAAGGGTTATCAGAAAAGGTACGGGGATATTATATACAAAGCCGGCTAACCGAGTGAACTCGTCTGGCAGACCACTAATAGGTCTACCCCCAGTAATTATGAGCGTAAGACCTCTCGCTGCTGCTAACATGGCTAGAGTAGCGACAAAGGATGGTATTTTTGCCTTTGTTACCATGATACCATTAATGAGGCCTAATATGCCTCCAATAGCTAATCCTATAAGAACAGAAAGCCAGACCGGCAATCCTAGCAACATTATACAGCTCGCAGTAACAGCGCCGCTCAACGCTAAGACAGATCCAGGTGAGAGATCAATGCTCCCCATTAGAATTATGAGGGTTTCGCCGATAGCCAGTATTATATATGGAGAAGCTTGAGCTAGTATTGTTCTCCAGTTGTATATAGTTAGGTAATATGGGGATAAGATTGATGAGACGAGGATTATACCGATTAATGCGACGAAAGGTTTAAATTCTTCCTTGCTGTATAATGCAAGGACATAAATTCTTAGCTGTTCTCTTATATCCTTACTTTCACGAGAGGGCATGATCTACCCCCCCATTTTCGTATCCTCTTTTACTTCTCTTCTCACACCTGATGCAAGAGCTAATAAATCATCCTTAGTAACTTCTCTCCTATCGAATTCGCCAATTATTTTTCCATTTCTCATGACAACAATCCTATCAGCTAAACTCATGACTTCTTCAGCTTCTGATGATATGAGAATTATCCCAATACCCTGTAATGCTAGGTCAGATATTATTTTTCTTATCTCCTCTTTTGCACCAACATCGATTCCCATCGTTGGCTCGTCGAATATGATTACCTTGGGCTTCATTTCGAGCCATTTTGCTATTACGACTTTTTGTTTATTGCCACCACTAAGATTAGCGGCTCTAAAATCAATATGAGGAACGGCAATTCTAAGCGCATTCACCCACTTCATAGCGATATCTCTTTCCAACTCTTGAGGAATGAGAATTGAACCAGTGAGATTATCCAAACATGGCAAGGTTATATTACATTTTACTGGCATTGATAGAACGAGACCTTCACGAAGTCTATCCTCAGGCACATAAACAATTCCATATCTCTTAGCGTCAAGGGGTCTCCTAATATCAATCTTCTCGCCTTCTAATAGAATTTCGCCTTTCTCTATTTTATAAACACCAAATACCGCTTTTGCAAGTTCTGTTTTTCCTGCCCCCATCAATCCAAAAATACCTAATATTTCACCTGGATAGACTTTAAGAGAGATTTTTTCAAGTCTTAAAGCTTTAGCTCCAATCGGTCTCGTCGAGAGATTACGTATTTCTAGTATGGGGGTCTCCCAGATAGCTGTACTTTTCTCTCTATATGCGTAGAACTGAGATAATTTTCTGCCTATCATCAGGGTTATGATTTTCTCTGGGGTCACATCACTGACACGAAATGTTCCTATTTTTTCTCCATCTCTAAATACAGTGACTCTGTCGCATATCTCGAATATCTCATTAATGTGGTGAGAAATATAGATCACAGAAACATTACCATTCTTCAAGGATCGAATTACATCAAATAATCTCTCGATTTCATATGGTGAAAGTGCACTAGTGGGTTCGTCCATGCATATGATTTGTGCTTCATCAGCCAAAGCACGGGCTATTTCGACAATTTGCTGTTCCCCAACGGATAATTCCTTAACCTTGCTAGTAACGGGAATGTTCACTCCTATTCTATCTAGTATCTCCTCGGCTTTAGAATACATTTCATCGTAATTAAGTACTGAAATGAAACCAAAAAGTTTCTTGGTTGGGAGTCTTCCAAGTAATATGTTTTCAGCGACTGTTAAATGAGGAACGAGAGTTATTTCTTGGTGAATAAGAGTGATTCCGAGTCTCTTTGCGTCTCGAGGAGAGCGTATCTCTACTTGTTCGCCATTTAAATAAATTTTCCCAGTATCAGGTTGGTGAATGCCTCCAAGTATTTTGACGAAGGTTGATTTTCCAGCTCCATTCTCCCCCACTATTCCATGGATTTCTCCCTTGTATAGCTCGAAATTTATATTTTTGAGAGCTTGAACGCCAGGAAATGTCTTGGAAAGGTTTTCTGTTCTTAGTATGATTTTTTGCATTAAGTTAAACCCCCAAGTGAGAAATCAGACATTTTTTCTTTGCACATAGAAAATTACGAATTTAAATTTTTGAATTTTAATAGTTAGCGAAAAAATTAAATACATAATTTTGTTGAAATATACCACATTTCTGACATTTTTTGCTGTTTTTTATATAACAAATAAAAATTTCCTGGTGTATTTATGCCAGAGAAAACAAAACTCTATCTCGCTGCTGTAATAATTGCTATAATAATTATCGGTGTTGGTTACTGGGCGTATGTTTCTTACCTAGCACCAAAACCGAAATATAAATTTGCAATATTCATTAGCACACTAGGAAACCCATATTTCGTCACTCTTAGGGATGGTGCGCAAACAGCGGCAGATGAGCTTAATATAAAGTTGCTCATCTATGATGCTCAGAATGATCCACAATTGCAACTCACGCAAGTAGAAGAAGCCATCGGAATGCAAGTAGATGCATTGCTAATAAATCCGTGTGATAAGGATGCTATAGTGCCTGCTATAGAATCAGCAAATGATGCAGCTATACCAGTAATTACAACGGATAGGGATGCATCGGGAGGAGATAGACTATGTTTCATTGGATCTGATAACGTGCATGGTGGAGAACTAGCAGCAAAAGCACTCATAGAAGGTCTAAGAGAAGCAGAGAAGTCTCAGCCATGGAAAATCGTAATTCTGAATGGAATACCTGGGACAACGGCAGCAATTGATAGAAAAACGGGATTTCACAACGTCTTTGATGCTTTTGTTGAAAATGGAACTATAGAGATCGTTGCTGAGGAAGATGCTAACTTCGATAGAAACCAAGGCTATGAAAAGATGTCCACAATACTAAGTGCGCATCCAGATGTCGTAGGAGTAATTGCAGCGAATGACGAAATGGCTCTAGGAGCTATTGAAGCCATCGAGGATGCTGGAAAGACACCTGGCGAAGATATCATTGTGGTTGGATACGACGCAATTGATGATGCTGTCGCAGCGATAAAAGATGGCAAAATGTATGCTACAATTG